>JAKSDN010000286.1 GCA_022360075.1 Kiloniellales bacterium
CCGACGCCTGTCACGCCCACGACACGGTGATGATCCAGCAGCTCTATCATGTCGGCCAGCACGGCGATGCGGCCAACTCGTTCGAGCCTAACTGGTCGCCTTCGGGCCTGCCCTCCTACCACGACGCCGACGGCAGCCATGCCATGACCGAGGCCGAGATCGAGGAGGTGATCGAGGCCTTCGCCCAGGCCGCGCGCCGCGCCAAGGACGCCGGCTTCGACGGGGTCGAGCTCTTCGCCGCCTATCACGCCCTGATCGATCAGTTCTGGACGCCCTGGTCGAACCGCCGCGACGACCGCTGGGGCGGCAGCTTCGACAAGCGCATGCGCTTTTCCAGCGAGATCGTGCGGCGCATCCGCGCCCTGGCCGGCGAGGACTTCGTCATCGGCCTCGCCGTCAACGTCGACCCGGACATCGAGGTCTCGCTCTCGCTGGAGGCGATGCAGGAGATCGTCGCCTATCACGACGAGCGCGGCCTGATGGACTACGTCACCTGCGGCACCGGCAGCTACTTCGACTTTTACAAGCTGATGCCGACCTCGCTCTACGACGCGATGCTGGGCCCGCCCTTCGCCGCGGCGCTCAAGGAGGTGGTCAAGCACGCCAAGGTCCAGGCGGAAAGTCACATCCGCACGCCGGCCAATGCCGAGCGGGTGATCGCCGAGGGCCAGGCCGACATGGCGAGCCTGGTACGCGCCCAGATCGCCGATCCCCATCTCGCGCGCAAGGCCTTCGAGGGCCGGCCCGAGGACATCCGGCCCTGCATCTCCTGCAACCAGATGTGCTGGGGCCGGCGCCATCGCGACTACTGGATCTCCTGCCTGGTCAATCCCTCGGCCGGGCGCGAGGCCGAATGGGGCGGCGACCGCTTCACGCCGGCCGCGACGCCACGCCATGTCCTGGTCGTGGGCGGCGGCCCGGCCGGGCTCGAGGCGGCGCGGGTCGCGGCCGAGCGTGGCCACCGCGTGACCCTGGCCGAGCGCGGCGAGGGCCTCGGCGGCCAGTGGCGCCTGGCCGGCCAGCAGCCGAGCCGCGGCCAGATCCTCGAGCACCTGGCCTGGTACGAGACCCAGCTCACCAAGCTGCAGGTCGAGGTGCGGCTGAGCAGCGACCTGGACGCGGCCGCGATCACCGAGTTCGGCGCCGATGCCGTGGTACTGGCGACCGGCGGGCGGCCCTCCTGGTCGGGCTTCCAGCGCGCCCTGCCGGCCCAGGACATACTGCCCGGCGCGGACCTGGAGAGCGTCTACGGCCTGCACGAGATCCTCGACGGCTCGCACCCCGGCCGGCGGGTGCTGCTGCTCGACGATCTGAACGACTGGCGCGGCACCGGCACCGCCCTGTTCCTGGCCGAGCGCGGCCACGAGGTCGCGGTCGTGACGGCCGCGCCCGTACTGGCCAAGGGCCTGGAGGACTCGGCCGTCGACCAGCCTCTGCGCAAGCGCTTCGCGCGCGCCGGCGGCGAGGCGGTCACGTCGAGCGCGCTGCTCTCCTGGTCCGGCGAGACCGCGCGCCTGCGCAGCCTGCTCGACGGCCGCGAGTGGGAGCGCGCCTTCGACTCCCTGGTCCTCGCCACTCTGCCCGAGCCCGAGAACGAGCTCCAGGCCGCGCTCGCCGACAGCGGCCTCGAGCTCCACGCCATCGGCGACTGCGTTGCGCCGCGGCGCGCGGTGCTGGCGATCTACGAGGGGCGGAAGCTGGGGATGGCGCTTTGACGGTGGCGAGCGGTTAAGACCCGGACCGAGCCAGCCCGACGCCAGCTTGGGGCAAAGACCCTCGTCACGTGTCATTGCCCGACTTGATCCGGCAATCCAGGCGTCGCCTGACGCAGGCGCCCCTCTGGATCACCGGGTCAAGCCCGGTGATGACAGATGAATATGCCAACTCACTGATCGCAAAGAGATCATTTCGAGTCGGTCTCTTAGATCGAGCTGTATCTAAACTACGGAGAACGAGATGTCCGACGACACGAACGTTACCGGCAAGTGCCTGTGCGGTGCGGTCAAAGTCACGCTGACGGGGGACCACAAGGAGGTCGGCATCTGCCATTGCGGGATGTGCCGGCGATGGAGCAGCGGGCCCCTCATGGCGATCGATGTCGGACAAGACATCGAGATCGAGGGCCGAGAAAACGTGGCCACCTACCGTTCGTCGGAATGGGCTGAACGGGCCTTCTGCAAGACATGCGGATCCAACCTCTACTACCGCATCGTCGAGGCCGATCAATGCATCGTTTCTGCCGGCATTCTCGACGAGGAGGACGGCCTCGCGTTGGGGATTCAGGTCTTCATCGACGAGAAACCCCAGTTCTACGACCTTGCGAACGATACGAAGACCATGACGGGTGCGGAAGTGTTTGCGATGTACGGGCCTTCAGCCGACAAGGTGTAGGGGTAGCGAACAGGCGGGGAAACCATGGTCTGTCCCCTATTACGTTGCAGACAGGAGCGACTGCATGCTGAGCTACATCAGGGTTGGTTCCAACGATATCCCGCTCTCGGGGCGTTTCTACACGGCCATCCTGACCCCGCTCGGTTACAGGAAGAAGGAAGTGCCGAACGGCATTGAATTCACCTTTCCGGACGTGCCCGGCCGGTCCCACGGCCCCACCGCGGTATACGTGGGCAAGCCATACGACGGGAAGGAGGCGACCGTTGGCAACGGCTCTATGACGGCCTTCCAAGCCGAGACGCAGGAGATGGTCCGTAACCTTCACGCCGCTGGTCTTC
>JAKSDN010000891.1 GCA_022360075.1 Kiloniellales bacterium
ATGTGATGGACGCCGAGCGCCTGCGCCACCTCGACGGTGCGGTCGCTGGAGCCATCGTCGATGACCTGCAGCTCGAGCCGCTCGACTCCGTCGATCTCGCGGGGAATGTCCGCGAGCGTTTGCGGCAGGGTCTGCTCCTCGTTGAAGCAGGGGATCTGGACGATCAGCTTTACGGGCGGTTTCACGGGCAGCGTCACCGGCGGCGTCCTGCAACGGGGCTCGCCTGACAAGCGGCGGGCGAGGGGCCTTCCCGGCCTCGATGGAGGCTAGCCGATCGGGCTTAAGAAGGTGTTAGGACTCGCCTTGCTGCGACCGCTCGGCCCAGGGAAACCCCAGGACTTAAGCCGATCTTAACGCCGGACGGGCAGTCTCGTGCCTTGGCTTTCTCGCCTTCGAGAGGCTCTTTTGATGACCCGTCAGGCACAGGTAGGGACTGACGATCCGGGTCCGGCGATCTCGATCGTCGTACCGATGTACGACGAAGCCGAGGTGCTCGACGGCTTCTTCTCCCGGCTTTGCGCGGTCCTCGAACCCCTGGCCCGAAACCTCGGGCGCAGCTACGAGATCATCTGCGTCAACGACGGCAGCCGGGACGACACGCTGGCGCGTCTGATGCACCACCGCCAGGACAATCCGGCGATCAAGATCCTCGATCTCTCGCGCAACTTCGGCAAGGAGATCGCGCTGACCGCCGGGCTCGACCACGCCCGCGGCGCGGCCGTGATCCCGATGGACGCCGATCTCCAGGACCCGCCCGAGCTGATCCCCGAGCTGGTGGCACGCTGGCTCGAAGGCCATGACGTGGTCTATGCGACGCGGCAGTCGCGCAGCGGCGACAGCCTGGCCAAGCGGGCAACGGCGAGCTGGTTCTACCGGCTGCACAACAAGCTGGCCGAAGTCGAGATACCGCGCGACACCGGCGACTTCCGACTGATGGATCAGCGGGTGATCGAGGCGCTTCGACAGTTGCCGGAACGCCACCGCTTCATGAAGGGCCTCTTCGCCTGGGTCGGCTATCGCCAGGCGAGCGTCGCCTATCGGCGCGAGGAGCGCTCGGCCGGTCAGTCCAAGTGGCGTTACTGGCGGCTGTGGAACTTCGCCCTCGACGGCATCACTTCCTCTTCGACGCTGCCGCTCAGGATCTGGACCTATGTCGGCTGCGCGATCGCCGCCGTCGCCTTCCTCTACGGCCTGACGCTGATCTCGCTCACCTTGATCCAAGGCAACGACGTGCCCGGCTACGCCTCGCTCATGGTGGCGGTGCTCTTCTTCGGCGGCATCAATCTGGTCGGCCTCGGCGTGCTGGGCGAGTACATCGGCCGCATCTACGGCGAGACCAAGCAGCGACCGCTTTACCTCCTGCAGCAGACCATCGGCTTCGATGGCAGCGACAAGACGAGACGGGAATGGAACGACAAGTCTACGAGCGAATGGCGGCGATTGAAGACCGGCACTGGTGGTTCGTAGCCCGTCGCCGCATCCTCGACGAGGTCCTGTCCCGCCTGGTGACGCTGCCCGACAAGCCGCGGATTCTCGAGGCCGGCTGCGGCACCGGCGGCAATCTCGGCCTGCTCGGGCGCCACGGGCGGGTCTCGGCCTTCGAGCCGGACGAAACGGCCCGCCGCCTGGCCGCGGCCAAGGGCGAGCACGAGATCCTAGGCGGCAGTCTGCCCGATGGAATCCCCTATCCGGCGCGGAGCTTCGACCTCGTCGCCGCCCTCGATATCCTGGAGCACGTCGAGGACGACCGCGGGTCCCTGCATCGCCTTTACGAACGCCTGCGTCCCGGCGGATGGCTGATGCTCACGGTGCCTGCCTTTCCGTTTCTTTGGAGCCGGCACGACGAGTTGCACCACCACCGGCGCCGCTATCGGCGCCAGGAGCTGCTCGACAAGCTGCAAGAGGCCAACTTCGAGGCCGCCTACGTCACCCACTTCAACGTGCTGCTGTTTCCCCTGATCGCGGCGGTTCGCCTGGTCAACGGTTTGCTCGGCGCCCGCGGCAGCGACGACGAGCGCGTTCCCGCGGCGCCGATCAACGCGCTGCTGACGGCGCTCTTCGCGGGGGAGCGGCATTGGATCGGCCGCCTGTCCTGCTTCTTCGGCGTCTCACTGCTCGTGCTGGCGAGGCGCCCCGGCTGATGGCCGGCATGATCGCTCAGGCGCTGCGCTTCTCCTTGGTCGGCGTGGCCGCGACGTTGCTCCACGTGCTGCTGATGGTCGGTCTCGTCGAGTCGGGGCTGCTGGCGCCCTTCGAAGCGAACTTCGTCGCCTTCAGCGGTGCCCTGCTGCTCTCCTATCTCGGCAACTTGCGCTGGACTTTCGGCCTGCGCGGCCGGCATCAGACCCACGTCCCGCGCTTTGTCACCGTGGCCCTGCTCGGATTCTTGCTCAACCAGGCGATCGTCTACGGCGTGGTCGATCTCCTTCAGGGCGACTACCGCCTGGCGCTCGCCTTGGTTGTCCTGATCGTGCCGGCGCTGAGCTTCCTGGCCAACCGTCATTGGGCCTTTCGCGAATGGGCGCGGCAGCCCGCCGGGCGCGGTGACCGCGCGGAGCCTGTCGGACGGCCATGAGCGCGGCGGCGCAGTCAGGCGCGGTATCGGCCCCGGCGCCTTCTCAAGGCTGGAGCCTGGTCTTTGCGCTGTCGTGCATCGTCCTCCTGCTCGCCGCGCTCGGCCAGCGGCTGACCGCGACACTCAACCACGACAGCGCCTGGTACCTGGATGCCACGTCGCGCTGGCTCGATGGTGCCGTGCTCTACCGCGATATCATGGAGGTCAATCCGCCGCTCGCCTTCTTTCTGACCGCCCCGGCCCTATGGCTGGCGGAGGCTAGTGGACTGAGCCCGGTGGTGGCCTTCGTCGTCTACGTCTTCGCTCTGATCGCGCTGTCGCTGAGCCTTGTCGTTCTGCTGCTTGGCGACGCGGCCGTTGGGTCGGCGAGGCCGCGCCGCCGCCTGCTGCTGCTCGGCGGTTTCTGCGCGCTCGCCGTCGTCCCGGCCGGCGATTTCGGCCAGCGCGAGCACCTGATGGTCGTGCTCGTCTTGCCCTATATCGTTCTCGTCGGCGGGCGCCCCGCGGGCGATGCCTGTGCGGCCGGTCTGGCGATCGTCATCGGCTGCCTGGCGGGGCTCGGCCTTTGCCTCAAGCCGCACTTCTTCCTCCTGCCGATCGGTCTCGAGCTCTACCTGCTGATGCGGACGAGATCGCTTGCCCGCCTTTTCCGCGCAGAAACGCTCGCCCTCGGCGCCACGGTTGCGGCCTATGGGCTGACGGTCGTTCTCGCGACGCCGGACTACCTGACTCGAATCCTGCCGATCGCCTTCGAGGTCTACGAAGGCGCCTACCGCACGCCCTTGGGTGCTTTCCTCTGGTCGTCGCGCGGCTGGCTGATCCTCCTGGCCCTGTCGCTGCTGCTCTATCGGCTCCTTCGGCCGCAGCTTCAGCGGCGCGGCTTCGCCGATGCGGCCTGCGTCGCGGCGCTTTGCTTCTTTGCCATCTTCTGCGTGCAGATGAAGGGCTGGTCCTATCAGTTCTACCCGGTCCTGGCTGCCCTGACGCTGCTGGCAGCCGCTTGCCTCGGCGAGGAGGGCGCGGGCGAACGGGCGGCGGGCCTGGGCTTGAGGCGTATTGCGGTTTCGGTGCTGATCCTCACGCTGGTGATCGGCGAGACGGTCTTGGCGCGCAGCGGCCCGCGCTACGCCCTGGCGCATCAGCTCGCACCGATCCTGCGCGACGAGGCCGCCGGTGAGGCGATCTACGTCTTCGCGTCCAACGTCTCGGCGAGCTATCCGATGGTGACCTACAGCGGCGTGCGCAGCGCCTCGCGCTATCCGGCGCACTGGCTGCTACCGGGACTGCTTCGCGCCCGGGCCGCCTCGGGCGATTCGCCGCGCCTGCGGGACGTCGAGCGCTTCCTGCGTGACAGCGTGGTCGAAGACCTGATGCGCGATCCGCCCGCTTTGGTGCTGGTCGATGACAGACCGCAAAAATCCTACTTCGGCGGGATCGACTTCGACTACCTCGATTACTTCCTGGCCGATCCGCGCTTCGCCGAGATCTGGTCCGGCTACGAAAAGCTCACCCGGATCGGCGGGATCGACGTCTTTCGGCGCTCGGCCGGCGAAGAGACGCGGCCGCGCCCCCCAGTTGGGGCGAGGTCATGAGCACGCTCGCGCTGCCGATGTCCCGCCCGGCCGCCGATCGATCGAGCTGGCCTCTTCTGCTCGCCGCCCATGCCGTGCTGTTGACCGCCGTCCTGGTGCCGCTGTTTTCGGTCGAGACGCCGCCGCTCGCCGACTACCCGAACCACCTCGCGCGCATGCACATCATGAGCGCCATCGAGCGGGATTCCTGGCTCGACAGCATCTATGCCGTCGAGTGGAAGGCGCTGCCCAATCTGGCGATGGACCTGCTGGTCCCGCCGCTTGCCGGTCTGCTGGGCGCCGACCTGGCCTGCCGCCTGTTCCTGGCGGCCTGCTTCGCGCTGCTGGCCGCCGGCACGGCTTTGCTGCATTGGAGTCTGTATCGCCGCGCGAGCGCCTGGCCCCTGGTCGTCTACCTCTTTTTCTACAACCACATCGTCGCGCTCGGCTTTCTCAACTTCATCTTCGGCACCGGGCTCATGCTCCTGTGCTTCGCCCTGTGGATCGCGTCGAAGCGCTGGGCGCTTTGGCCGCGTAGCGCTCTGTTCGGCTTGCTGTCGACGGTTCTGCTCTTCGCTCACTTCGGCGCCTTCGCGGCCTATGGCCTTTGCGTTCTGGCCTACGAGCTGGGGCTCGCGCTGCGCGGCGGCGGGGCATCGCTGTATCGTCGCGGCCTCGCGCTCGCCGGCAAGGGGCTGCAGTTCGCCGCTCCCTTGACGCTTCTCGTCCTCCTGAGCCCGAGCCCGCCGGGCGAGCTGAGCCTGCGCTACGACCTCTGGTCCAAGGTCCGCGGTCTGCTCTCGCCGGTGCTGTTCCATCAACGATCGGACGAGGTCGTCCTCTTTGCGCTCCTGCTCGCGATCCTTCTCTTCCTGCACGCCCGGCGCTGGCTCGCGTTTCACGGAGACCTGCTGTTTCCGGTGGTCGCGCTCGCCCTCGCGTTGCTCGCGGTGCCGACCTGGCTCATGGACAACTGGGGCAACGACTTGAGGATCGGTCTGCCCTTGGCCGCCATCTTCGTCGCGGCGCTTTCGATCCGCCTGCCGCGGCGGGCGGGGCTGGCGCTCGGGGCCGTCTTTCTCGTCCTGCTCGGCTACCGCGTGACCGTGATGACCGACGACTGGCGGCGCTACGACGCGCTTTACGCGGAGTTCCGCCTGGCCAGCGCGGTCTTCGAGCCCGGCAGCAGCGTCTTGCCCGCGGCCGACAATGCCGAGAACGTCACCGCCTTCGCGCCCGCGCCGACGAGCTTGCCCTTCTTCAACGTCTACGCGCTCTCACTGCTGGAGCGGCCGGTCTTCCTGCCGACCCTCTTCACCGCTGAAGGCCGCCAGATCCTCTCGGTCAAGCCGCCGTATCGGGACTGGGACGTGCCCCATTCCCGTCCGCTGTACCCGGCGATGCTCGAGCGGACGGTCGATCCGACGAGCGCGCCGGCGCTGAGGCGGGAGCGGAGCCTCTC
>JAKSDN010000466.1 GCA_022360075.1 Kiloniellales bacterium
CACCCCGCCGAGCCCTCGGCTGTCGGTACGGCCGCAAAAGACCGCCAGGGTCTCCGAGCTCGCGCCGGGCGTCAGCAGGAAGTTGCCGATCGGCTCCAGGATCGTGATCTCGCAGCCGGCCTCCTCGACCGCCTCGCGGCGGACCACCGCTTCCGGCGTCTCGCCGGGGTCGATGATGCCGGCGACGGCCTCGACCAGCCAGGGCTCCAGCGCGGCCGCATAGGCACCGACCCGGAACTGCTCGATCAGCACCACGCAGTCGCGTTGCGGATCGTAGGGCAGCACCGAGGCGGCATGCCCGCGCTCGAAGACCTCGCGCGACTGGGGCTCGGTCCAGCCGCCTTCGAACTTGCGGTGCCGGAGTTTGTAGCGGTCGATCTGGAAATAGCCGCGAAAGGGCGTGGTCTTCTCCAAGACCTCGACCCTTCCGTCGTAGCTCGGGTCCTTGGGGCTCCGGATTTCCGGCATGGGTCGCTCGTCCCTATTCCGCGTCGTCGTGGATCTGCGCGGCGACCCTAACCGCGCCGGCCGTGGTCGGACAACAGGGCTTTGGTTTCGGCTCTTGCCGCTGCGGGGCCGCGCGTGCTGCGATGGGTGACAGGGTGACCTGGGGGGCAAGGTGACCTGGATCATCCGGAGGAGCGAATCATGGCTGTTCGCAGCGAAAAGCTGACCTTCACCTCGGCCTCGGGCGAATCCCTCGCGGCCCGCCTGGAGCTGCCGGCCGTGCCACCGCGCGCCTACGCTCTCTTTGCCCACTGTTTCACCTGCACGAAGGACATCTTCGCCGCCTCGCGCATCGCCGGCACCTTGGCGGAGCAGGGCATCGCCGTTCTGCGCTTCGACTTCACCGGCCTCGGCCACAGCGAGGGCGAGTTCGAGAACACCAACTTCTCCTCCAACGTCGCCGACTTGGTCGCCGCCGCGAAATTCCTGGCCGAGACCCGCGAGGCGCCGCGGATCCTGATCGGACACAGCCTGGGCGGCGCCGCCGTGCTGGCCGCCGCACCCCAACTCCCCGGGCTCGCGGCGGTCGCGACCATCGGCGCGCCGGCCGAGCCCGCGCACGTGCAGCACCTGTTCCAGGAGGCGAGGCCGGAGATCGAGGCGCGCGGCGAGGCCGAGGTCCTGCTGGCCGGGCGCCCCTTCCGGATCAAGAAGCAATTCCTCGAGGACATCGAGGGCCAGAAGCTGGAGGCGGCGATCGCCAGCATCCGAAAGCCCCTGATCGTATTCCACTCGCCGCGCGACGACACCGTGGGCATCGGCAACGCGGCGAAGATCTTCATGGCGGCCAAGCACCCGAAGAGCTTTGTGTCGCTCGACGATGCCGATCACTTGCTGACCCGCCGGGCCGATGCGCAGTACGTCGCGACCGTGCTCGCCGCCTGGGCCGAGCGTTACATCGGCGGCGCAGAAGCCTCGGATCTGAAGGCCGCATCGGGGACAGTCGTCGTGCGAGAGACGGCCGAGGGGCGTTTCACCCAGGAGATCAGGGCCGGCGGCCACGCCCTGCGCGCGGACGAGCCCGAAAGCTACGGCGGCCTGGACACCGGCCCAACACCCTATGACTTGCTGCTCGCGGGGCTCGGCGCCTGCACCGGCATGACCATGCGGCTCTATGCCGAACGTAAGAAGTGGCCGCTGGAACGGGCCCAAGTGACCCTGCAGCACGAGAAGATCCACGCGACCGACTGCGCCGAGTGCGAGACGAAGGCCGGCAAGCTCGATCGGATCGAGCGGACCATATCCCTCGAAGGACCGCTCGACGACGAGCAGCGCGGCAAGCTCCTGGAGATCGCCGACAAATGCCCGGTGCATCGAACGCTTCACAGCGAGGTCATTATCAGGTCTCGATTGAGTTGAGTGGTGTTGTTGGTCAGACTTGCCCCGAAAACGGGTGTCGCTCACGACATATGGGCTGTCGGAACTACGCAACTAGCGGGTGACGCTGATGCCTAGAATCTGTTAGCATTTGCAAAATGCTAATGAAAATCACAACGGCCGAGGGCTCGACAGGGACCCAAGTGCCGATGAACAGGACAGGCGGTAGGAGAGGCTCCCACGTCGTTCCGAACCAGGAATTCGGGCCGGGGGCAGCGGTATCGGTCGAGAGGACCGGCCTGCGCCCGACAACCTGCGCGCGCCGTTTGCTACCAGGCGGACGAGTTTGACCTGCGTTGCGCCGGGCTCTTGGTGCGTGAGCGATGTTAGCTTCTTGGATCGTCTGCGAAGCTGCGAAGCTATTCGATGAACGAATCGGTCAGGCCTGAAGGGAGAATCTAGATGGCGAAAGAACTGCGGGACGAGAAGGGAAAGCGAATTCACCCCTATGTCCCCGAGCTCTGCGAGCAACTGCGCAAGGAGGAGATCGGCCGCCGCGACTTTTTGCGCACCGCGACGCTCCTCGGCGTGTCGGCGACGGCGGCCTATGCCATGGCCGATCAGCTCACCGGTCAGAGCTCGTCCGTGACCCGGTCGGCCCGGGCCGAAACGCCGAAGAAGGGTGGCCGTCTCCGCTCTTCGATGCGGGTCCAGCGCATGGATGAGCCGGCCACCTACGACTGGACGCAGATGTCCAATCAGACCCGTCATATCCTCGAGTACCTGACGCGGACCGGCTCGGACAACATCACACGGCCTTACCTGGCCGAGAGCTGGGAGGCCTCCGACGACCTCAAGAGCTGGACGCTCAACCTGCGCAAGGACGTCAAGTGGTCGAATGGCGATGCCTTCAATGCCGACGACGTGGTGCACAACTTCACGCGCTGGCTCGACCCGAACACAGGCTCGTCCAACATCGGCCTCTTCGCGTCGATGACCGAGGAGGACTCCGAGGGCAAGAAGAAGATGACCTCGGGCGCGGTCGAGAAGGTCGACGACCACACCGTCAGGCTCAATTTGAACCGGCCCGAGCTGTCGATCCCGGAGAACCTCTACAACTATCCGACGGCGATCGTGCATCGCCGCTTCAG
>JAKSDN010000409.1 GCA_022360075.1 Kiloniellales bacterium
AACGATCAGGTCCAGAGCCTGGCCACGGCCGCCCAGAAGATCGGCGACGTCGTGAACCTGATCCAGGACATCGCCGAGCAGACCAACCTGCTGGCGCTCAACGCCACGATCGAGGCCGCGCGCGCCGGCGAAGCGGGCAAGGGCTTCGCCGTCGTCGCTTCCGAGGTCAAGATGCTCGCCAATCAGACGGCCAAGGCGACCGAAGAGATCGCCCAGCAGGTCGAGGGCATGCAGTCGGCGACCGGCGGCACGGTCGAGTCGATCGAGAAGATCGGCGCGGTCATCGCCCGGATCAGCGACAACGCCAACAGCATCGCGGCGGCGATCGAAGAGCAGACCATCTCGACGCAGGAGATCTCCAAGAACGTTCAGGAAGCGGCCTCCGGAACCCAGGAGGTCGCCTCCAACATCACCGGCGTCCGGGAAGCTGCCGAGCAGACCGGCGCGGCGGCATCCGAGGTCCTCTCCTCCTCGAAAGGACTTTCGGAGCAGTCCGATGTGCTGCGGTCCGAGGTGGAGAAGTTCGTCTCGAAACTAAGGGCGGCCTAACCCGCGACGGACTCGACCGGGCCGTCCCTGTCTTCTTAGGACCCAGGGGCGGCCCGGCGGGCCCGATCGTCTATCAATTGGCCAAGCCCGCCTCCTCATGTAGCCAAGCGCGAAACGCCTGAACCCGTGGGTTCTCGGCGAGCTCCCGCGGATAGACGATGAAATGGCCGTAGCCCGTCTGAAGGCGCGGCCCGAACGGTTCGACCAAACTCCCTTGCGCCAGATCGATGTCGACCAGCGCGCTGCGCCCCAGCGCCACGCCCCGCCCCTCGATCGCGGCCTGGAGTGTGATGTTGGACTGGCCGAAGCGCCGCCCCGCCTCCGGATCCAGCCCCTCGAGCCCGGCGCGCCGAAGCCAGTCGCGCCAGCCGGGACGGCGGCCACCGATGTGCGGGATATCGTCGTGCAGCAAGGTATGGCGGCGCAGGTCCTCGGGCCGGCGCAGCGGCGGCTCGCCGTCGCGTAGCGCTGGACTGCAAACCGGGAACATCTCGTCGTCGAGCAGGCGTTCGGCGACCAGGCCCGGATAGTCCTCGAGGCCGTAGCGCAGGCTGATGTGCGCCTCCCCGGCGGCGAACTCGGGAAGCTGCGCGTTGGTGTGGATCTGCACGTCGATCTCCGGATGGCGCTCATCGAAGCGGATCAGGCGCGGGAACAGCCATTTCACGGCGAAGCCGGGCAGCGCGTTGACGATCAGCAGGTTGCTGTCCTGGGCTCGCTTGACCCGCTGGATCGCCGCGCCGATCTCGCCGAAAGCGCGCTCCAAGGCCTCG
>JAKSDN010001279.1 GCA_022360075.1 Kiloniellales bacterium
AGCTTCATGGCCTGACCATTCGGCCGGACGCCCTTGCTGCTGTTGGCGCGCTCGAATAGATCGACACCCAGTTCGTCCTCCAGCGACCGTATGGCGGCGGAAACCGCCGGCTGGGAAACGTTGAGATGCTCCGAGGCTCTCGATATGCCGCGTTGTTCGACGACGGCGACAAGGATCTGAAGATGGCGAAGCTTCATAGATTCCACTTATGTGAATAGCATTGGTAACATATATTATGCCTATGCCTTGGGATTTGTTAGCCCTGACGGGAAGTTCCCGATCCCGAGAGGCCGCCTTCCTTGCAAAAGCCCTCCGCCGAAGAGCGGTCCACTGGTGTACCGGGATGGGGTTTGATCGGCCAACGCGTCACGGGGTTCGCGGCCGGCCTCGGCGTGGTCGCGCTGTTTTCCGGCTTTGCCTTGATATCGCGGATGGGCAGCCAGACGGACCTGCAAGTCCACGATCTCGCCATGCTACGGTTCGGGATCGGCGGGCTTCTGCTGTTGCCGGTGTTCCTGAGGAGCCGACTCGCCGGCCTATCGATTTGGCAGGCAATGAAGCTCGCGTTTTTCGGCGGTGCTGGCTTCGCGCTTCTGGCTTATGCAGGGCTGTTTCTGGCGCCGGCGACACACGGCGCCGCGCTTCTGCACGGCACGCTGCCGCTGACGACTTTCATCGTTCTGGCAATCCTCTCGCCCCGTGCTGCCGATATGGGCCGGCTTCCGGGACTTATCCTGATCTGTGCCGGCATCGTGTTGATGCTGGCGGACAGCTTTGTCGGCGTGGCGCCCGCTCAGCTTGCTGGAGATATCTGCCTGCTCCTGGCGTCGCTCTGCTGGTCGGCCTATGCCGTATCGGTGCAGCGGGCCGGCATCTCCCCGGTTTCCGCCGCCGCTATCGTTGCCGTTCTTTCCGCGATGGTGTTTTGCCCGGCCTATCTTTTGTTGGGTGGTGGCAGTGGATTGCTTGCGGTCGATGCAAGCGATCTGCTGATCCAGGCGGTGTTTCAAGGCGTTCTGATCGGCGCATTGTCGATCGCCATCTACACCCAGGCCGTTCGCAGCTTCGGGGCGGCGAACACTGCCCTGTTCACCGCCTCGGTGCCTTGCATAACTGCCTTGCTGGCTATTCCGCTGCTTGGCGAACACTCGTCGCTACTGGTTTGGCTCGGAGTCGCCGTCGTCTCGATGGGTATGGTCCTCGCTGTTCGAACGCAGGCACGCAGGCCCGCGCCTGGCGCTCTGCAACGATAAGGTGCCGGATATGATCACGCGCCCCATCGTCATCATCAACGGTGTCGTTCGGGACAGCGCCGATGCGCATGTTTCCATAGCCGACGCGGCCTTTTCTCTTGGCGAGGGAATTCTCGAAACGATGCTGGCTGTAGACGGGCGGATCGTCAGAGAGGCACGCCACCGCGCTCGGGCCGAGCGCGGATTGCAACTATTGGGAACCGACGGTTTCGACTGGGGCAGGGTCGCGCACAAGATAGCGGATGTCACTTCCAAAGCGCGGATTGGCCGAGCGCGTGTTCGCTTGATCATCAGCCGCGGCGCGCTATCGGGAGGGTTTGGTGGTCCCGCAATTGATGGGCCGAAGACTGTGGTCACGCTCAATGAGGCTCCGCCTTCCCCTGAGAGGATGATCGCGACCATCATCGACTGGCCTAGGCGGAGCGGAGGCGGTTTGAACGTAGAGTTTAAGTCGCTGGGCTACGCCAATGAGCGGTATGCCAGAAAAAGGGCGGAAGCAGACGGCTGCGACATCGCCATAATGCTCTCGGAGCAGAGCTTCGTTGCCTGCGCTGATACGGCGAACGTCTTCATCCTGAGCGGAGATAGGCTTTGGACGCCTCCAACACGGGATGGAGCGCTGCGTGGAACGGTAAGGGAGCAGATTCTCGAGGTTGGGCCGTCTGTGGGGTTCGAGGTTCGTGAAGACTCGTTCACCGTCGATGAATTGCGTTCTGCGGATGCCGTGCTGCTATCAAACTCGGGCCTTGGGCTCTTTCCACTGACCCAGATCAAGCGGATTTGGCGGACTTCGGATGATCCGCACGTGAAGGCGCAGGTTGACCGGCTTCGCCACGCGGTCGATTCTGCCTCAGTTGACTCCTCCGAGTAGTCGCGCCCGAACGGCTTCCAATGCGGCAACCAGCGCGCCCGACATATAGATCAGCAGGCCAGCAAGCGTCCCGGGCGATCGGGCGTTTTCAGCCGGTGGCGATATCCATGAATTCGCCGAGAGCAGCAAAGCCGGTGTCGAGGTCGCGGTGAAGGCTTTCGTCCGGCGCGGGCAGTCGATGACCGCACGGCTGGAGAATTCTCCCAAGCCGGTCACCCGTGGCCTGAATGCGTCCATCGGAGAGGGATTGCAGATCGAGAGCGAGCAGTTCGCCCGCATGGCCGCGACGCTGGACGTTCACGAAGGCCTTGGCGCCTGGATCGAGCGGCGAACGCCCGACTATCAAGGCTGCCGAGGCGTGGAGCTTTGACACGCATTTGCGGCCTATCGTCTAGCTCGGATGATGCTCGGCTCGCGCGATGAACTGCGAGATGATCTCGTTCGCGCGGGCAACATCGCGCTCATAGATGAAAAGATGGTCGGCATGGACCGCGCATTGCGGTCCAGCTTTGACGCCTGCGCGATTCAGTTCCAAGAGCAGCGGTTGAAGGAAGCCAACGACATCGAACGGCAGTTCGCCTTCGGTCGAGATCATCTTGAACGGGCCTATGGCCTGACGAGAGATCTCCGACATCTCGTGCTGTTGGAAAGTCGCCTCGTCGACTATAGCGGTCAGCCCGGCCTCATCGCGCAGTATGCAGCAATAGCTTTGGCTATTTGCGGCCAAGAGCTCGCCAACGAGTGACAGATGCCGTACATCCAAATCGGCTATCCAATAGCGTTCGGGCCAGGTCTTCGTCGTCATCGAGGCCCACACGTTCATCGGGTCGATTGCCATAGCGTTCTCCTCCGTTGCGCTCGCTGGCGACGGACGTCCTTCCGTCACATCGACAGCAGGTGCGTCCACAAGGCCGCGACCGCCATGCCGGCGATCATGGCCCAGGTGGCGTTCGCTGAGCGCAGCATCACGAGCACAGCCAGAGCGACGGCCGCTGCTTCGCGAAAACCACTCTGCGCCAGGATCGAAGCGACAAGCGCGGCGATTACGGCGACCGATAGCCCGTCCAGGAAGCGCCCGACCCTTGCCGAAGCGTTGACATGGCTCATCAGGAACGATCCCGCCAGACGGCTGGCCAGGGTCACGCCGGCAATGAGGGCGATCGCGGTCCAGACGGTCAGATCATCGATCATGGACGACCATTGCGACGAGGCCGCCGACAAGCGCCGCCAGGATGACGTTCCACCCCGCCGGCATCCATGGGAGGGACATGACGGCGATGGCGGCCGACACGAGTGCGGGCAGGATCATCACCCTGTTGCGGCATTGCCCTGCGACCACGGCCGCAAAGAAGCAGGCCATGACCACATCGACACCGAAGCGGGCGGGATCGCCGATCAGGCTCCCGGCCGCCGCGCCGACCGCCGTTCCGATGATCCAGTTCACCCACAGGATCAGACCGCCGCCCAGCAGGATGCCGATGTCGCGCTCGCCCGCTTTGAACGCCGGTTGACTGTCCGCGAAATTGGGATCGCTGAGAAGGGCAAGGACCACAATCCGCTGGCCGATCGACAGCTTGTTG
>JAKSDN010000809.1 GCA_022360075.1 Kiloniellales bacterium
ATGAGGACAGGCTTTTGATGGCATTAAGATTGCTCCTCATGCTGAGGAGCGCTCGATAGAGCGCGTCTCGAAGCACGCAGGCTCTTCATCCAGCGCTCCAAGCCTCTTGCCGTTCCTGTCGCAGAACGCCGATCCACTCTCTCCCGGACTTTTGCCCCTCTTACGATCGAGCGGTTGTAGGTCGTTCTCATTCCCGGGATCACCATTCTTGACTCTTGTGCTGCGTTCAAGCGCCCCTTTCTGTTTTTCGGAACAACCCCTCCTCCTCATCCGAGCCTATCGAAGGGTTCCGCCACGAACCGAGCGCAGCTCCGGATAGCTCCGGATTTGCCCACCGCACCGAGCAATCCTCATACTTCGACAAGCTCAGCATGAGGGGAAAGGGGCTCGACACGCACGGAACGACAAGGGTCAGCATCAACGACCCATGGTGCAAGCGCATTTGGGATGCGACCGCGCGAGTAGGGCTTTCTGCCGTTTGCGGTGAAACGATCCGCTGTTTGGATCAGGCCGCCAGCATCGAGGCGGCGCGCGCCGCGGCCCGCTCGGCGCGGTCCTTGTCGCCGAGGCCCTTGAGCGCGCGTGCGGCGAGCTTCCAGTTCTGGGGACTGCTCGGCTTCAGGCTGCAACGCTCGTTGGCGAGCGCCACGGCGAGGTCGTAGCGCCGCGCCCGGAGCGCGGCCTCGACCAGGGTCCAGCCGATGATGTCGCGCTGGGCGAAGCTGCCGCCGAGCCGGTGCGTGCGATAGCGCACGGGCAGCAGACGGTCGACGCAATCACCGTAGCGCCCGCGCGCAAAGTCCTGCAACGCCCGGCAGAAGGGCACGCCGATCTCGCGGCACATGGCGACGTTGGCATCCGAGCTGTGGCCGATGTAACGCTCGTTGGCATTGAGGAGGCGCTCCTCGGCGTCGCGCCGGTCGTCGGCCACGAAGCACATCATCGCGTGCACGTCGTTGAAGGCGTAGAGCGTGTCCTCGGCGCTCGGCTCCCACTTGTCGGCCAGGTCGCGCCAGCGCTCGCCGGTATCCACGTCGAGCAGCTTCAGACGCCAGAGCAAGGCGGCGGAGTCGAGCTCCTCGTACTTGTCGCCGGAGTGGCCCATGCCGCGGAGCTCCTGATCGTAGATCTCCAGCACACGGTCGACCTGGCCGAGGTCGAGGTGAAACAGCGACAGGTGCCACCAGAGGTGATTGCGGAAGTTGCTCTGAGCCCAGTCGTCGAGCCGGCTGTTCATGAACCAGATCCCGCCGGACTGGCGGCCCTGCATCTCCAGGACGTGGGCGACGGCATGGACGGCGTAGGGATGTCCCGGACGCATGGCCAGCGCGCGCCGGCCGTACTCCTCGGCCTGGGCGAAGTCGCGAGTCTCTTCGAGCCCGAAGGCGTAGAAGCCGAGCAGGAACTCGTAGCCCGGCACCGCCTCGTCCCAGAGCGGAAAGACCCGGGCCACGCTATCGCGTTGGCCGACCACGTCGCCCAGCAGCACGTCCGTGAGGTGGATCAGCGAGAGGGCCAGGAGATCGAAAGGATGGACGGTCAAGACCGCCTCCCAGCCCTGCACGGCGCTGAAAAAGTCGCCCTCGATCCAGGCCCGCACCGCCGCGATGTGGCCGCGCTCGCGATCGTTGGCCTTTGCGCTCAGCCGCTCGGCCGCCTCCACGCTGGCGACCATGTCGCCGTAGATGCGCGTCTCCATCGACTGCGTGAGCATCGCCGCCTTGAAGCAGTGGCCCATGATGAAGTCGGGATGCCGCTCCAAGACCTCCGCAATGGAGGCCACGGGGTCGCCCCGAAAGGCCAGGCCGTCCTCCAGGCAAGCGTCCAAGGCCGCCACCGCTTCCGCATCGCCGTAGGAAGTCGGCACCCCGCGACAGTCGTTCTGCGCCTTCATTGCCTCTCACCTCTCCAGACACAGCAAGCCAAAACCAACCCGGTCCCTGGGCAACCCTCCGATAGCCCCCATGGAAGGGGCGCATCAACCACACGCACCGAGGGGTGTTTTCGCTTCAAAGGCAGATCGAATTCAAGGGCTGAAACGATTGCAGCACGGTTCCGCAAAGTGGCGGCTCGGCCGCCTGAGCGGCATCGGGGTCCTTTCCACTCGAGATGGCTCACGCAACTTGCAGATCCGTCTCGGTGATGCGGAAATCAGGGTCGCCGATCTGCCGGTCCAGGCGGAGGGCGGCCGGGCGACCGAGTTGCGGCTTCTCGCCCTGCACGGACCGCCGATCCGGCAGGAATTCGGCGGGCCTAGGAACGCCGCATGGTGGTTCAGGGAGAGCGAGGGCATGCAGAGCTATCGGCACTACATCAACGGCGGCTGGATCGATCCGGATTCCGGCAAGTGGTTCGACACGACCAATCCCTACACCGGCGAGGTCTGGGCCAAGATCGCGCAGGGCAATGCCGCCGACGTCGACGCGGCGGTCGCGACGGCGAAGGCCGCCTTCGAGAACGGTTGGGCCGAGATGAAACCGACCCAGCGCGGCCGGCTGCTCTACAGGCTCGCCGATCTGATCGAACGCGACGCCGCCCACCTCGGCGAGATCGAAGTGCGCGACAACGGCAAGCTCATCGCCGAGATGGGGGCCCAAACCAAATACATGGCCGAATGGTACCGCTACTACGGCGGCTTGGCCGACAAGGTGGAGGGGGCGGTCATCCCGACCGACAAGGACGGCATCTTCAACTTCACCCGCTACGAGCCGCTCGGCGTCGTCGGCATGATCACGCCGTGGAACTCGCCGCTCTTGCTGCTGACATGGAAGCTCGCCGTGGCGCTCGCCGCCGGCAACACGGCCGTCATCAAGCCGTCGGAGTTCACCTCCGCCTCGACGCTCGAGTTCATGAAGCTGATCGAGGAGGCGGGCTTCCCCGAGGGTGTCGTCAACACCGTGACCGGTTTCGGCGCCGACGTCGGGGCGGCCCTCGTCGCGCACAAGGACGTCGTGAAGATCGCCTTCACGGGGTCGGACCTCTCGGGACAGAAGATCTACGAGTCGGCCGCCAAGACGATCAAGCACATATCGCTGGAGCTCGGCGGCAAGTCGCCGAACATCGTCTTCGAGGATGCCGATCTCGAGGCCGCCGTGATGGGCGCGATCTCGGGCATCTTCGCCGCGACCGGGCAGACCTGCATCGCCGGCTCCCGCCTCTTGCTGCAACGCTCGATCCACGACCGCTTCGTCGAGCGGCTGATCGAGGTCGCGAAGTCCGCGCGCATCGGCGATCCCATGTCGCTCGAGACCCACGTGGGGCCGGTGACGACCGAGCCGCAGTACCGCAAGGTGCTGGACTACATCGAGATCGCGAAGGACGAGGGCGCGAACTGTGTGCTCGGCGGCGGGCCCTATAACGGCCCGGGCGCCAAGGGCAGCCAATTCGTCGAGCCCACGATCTTCACGAACGTCGACAACCGCATGCGGATCGCCCAGGAGGAGGTCTTCGGCCCGATCCTCGCCGTCATCCCCTTCGACAGCGAAGAGGACGCCATCGCCAT
>JAKSDN010000810.1 GCA_022360075.1 Kiloniellales bacterium
AGTTCACTGGCTCGGACTTTGGGGCCTCGCTGCAAGACCGCTGTGCGTCCTTCGAGACGCGCCCTGACGGGCACTCCTCAGAGCTTGTGAAAAAATTGACGTGTGGCTGGAATGCAATCGTGCGTCCTTCGAGACGCCCGCTACGCGGGCTCCTCAGGATGAGGACATTTCTTAATGCTATCAAAGGCTTACCTCATCCTGGGAGCGCCCTCCAGGGCGCGTCTCGAAGGGTTCGGTACGAACCGCGCGAAGCGCTTGGGGATGATCATGCAGCACCGTCCGAAAGCTCGAGCCAAAATATTCACAAGCTCTCAGCATGAGGTAAATCGAGAATGGCATCAAAGAACGTCCTCATCCTGAGCCCGCGTCAGCGGGCGTCTCGAAGGACGCACAGCGGTAATCCAGCTCCAGATCGAATTCTCGGGGGAGACCGCAGGGCAAGCCAGCAAAGACGCGAAGCGGCCCGATACCCTCAAAAGTCCAGATCGGCGTAATGCCGCGGCGGGGGTGCACCCGCGATGTGGTCGGCGAGGACCGGGCGCAGGCTGGGCCGCGACTTGACGCGGGCATACCAGTCCTTGGTGTCGGGATGGGATCGCCAGGGCACGTCGCCCATGTAGTCGAGCACCGAGAGCTGGGCCGCTGCGGCAATGTCGGCGATCGAGAAATCGTCGCCGGCGAGCCATCGCCGCCGGTCGCTGAGCCAGGCGATATATTCCAGATGATAGCCGACGTTGCTGTGCGCGGCGCGGATCGCGCTCGAGTCCGGCTCGCCGAGACCGATGAAGCGCTTCATGATCTTCTCGTCGACCAGGGGCCGCGTGACCTCCCGGGCCATCTTGACGTCGTACCAGCGCGCCAGGCGGCGCGCCTCGGCCCGGTCGAGCGGCGTCTTGCCGATCAGCGACGGCTCGGCGTAGGCCTCGTCGAGGTACTCGGTGATCACCTGGTCGCCCGGGATCGTGGTGCCGTCCTCCTCCAGCAGAACCGGCACCTCGCCCGAGGGACTGAGCTTGAGGAAGGCTTCTCGCCGCTCCCAGGTCTTCTCGGCCTTGAGCTGCGTCTCCAGCCCCTTTTCCGAGAGCAGGATACGGATCTTCCGGCTGCCCGGGTCGATCGGCAGGTGATAGAGGAGGCGCATGACGGCGGACTATAGCCGTGGCAGGCCCCCGGTAAACAGCAAAGCGGCAAAGCGGGAGATGCGCTCTCGCCGAACCGTGGCCCCGCGCGGTCAGGCGATCACGCGCACGCGCACCGGCACGACGCCGCGCCGCAGGAAACCGAGGCGCTCGGCAGCGCGGCGCGAGACGTCGATGATGCGCCCGCGCACGAAGGGACCGCGGTCATTGATCCGCAGCGTCAAGCGGCGGCCGTTTTCCAGGTTCGTCACCTCGACGAGCGTGCCGAAGGGCAGCGTCGTGTGGGCGGCGGTGAGCGCGTTCATGTCGTAGCGCTCGCCGTTCGCCGTGCGCCGGCCGTGGTGGTAGGCGCCGTACCAAGAAGCGATTCCTGTTGTGTCGTAGCCTGGATCGTGGCGCGGCTGATACCAGACGCCGTTGATCTGATAGGGCCGCCCGATCGGCTGGCCGGAAGGTACGGAATAGGGCTGCGGGAGCGTGCAGCCAGCCAGGAGACCGCCGCAGATCAGCAAGCCAATCAGGCCCAGGGCGGCATTGAACGGCATGCCGTCAGGGTCCCCAGATGCCGACGCGGCCGTGGCG
>JAKSDN010000446.1 GCA_022360075.1 Kiloniellales bacterium
CTGCATCAGGCGGCTGGACCGCTCATCGAAGTAGTAGTCGTCCAGCGGACGGTTGGGGTCGGGCGCATCGCCGACGAGGTCGCGCTCGACGACGTTTCGGAAGGCCTTGAAGATCGGCAGATAGGGGTCGTTGGCGCAGCAGATCCGACCGTGGGCGTCCAGCATCTTGGCCAGAAGCGTGGTCCCGGACCGGAACATGCCGGTGACGAAGAGCGGCTGGGTCACAGTGGGCTCGCTTGTCTCGTTTGATGTTGTATTTCGCGGTCTGCCCGGATCAGGCGATCCGGCGCACCTTCGCTTGCTGTTGCGCGGAAGGTGCCTGCGCGGCGAGCGTTTCGAGGAACGCGCAGAAGCGCGCGCCGGCGCGGCCGTCGAACAGGCTGTCTTCGCGCATTTCGGCGGCGTAGTCCGCGAGCGCTTGCCTGGCCTCGGCCGTCATGCCGTGCAGGGCTTGCTCGAGCGCCGCGGCGAAGGCGGCCGCGGTGCGCACGCTGGTCACGCCGGGCACCGCCCGGTTCTCGAAGTTGCCGACGTCGAGGTAGTCGAGGTTGATCGCCGGGACCTCGACGAGGTTGGCCCAGAGCACCGTGCTGGAGCCGCTGCACACGAAGAGGTCGGCCGCCGGCAGGATCTCGACGAGGGGCCGGTCGGCGAAGCGAAAGCCGAAGCGTTCAGCCAGGGCCCGGTAATCCTCGGCCTTCGACTTGGGATGCAGCGAAAGCACGACCTGCGCGCCGCTCTCGGCCAGGGGCCGCATGAAGGCCGCCATGCGCGCGAGATGGGTCGGCCAGTCGCAAGCGTTGTGCTCGGCGTCGTTGGGCACCGACATGACGACCAGCTTGCTGGCTGCGGATGATGTCAGGCGCTTGCGCACGCTTTCGCGTTCATGCTTGGCGGCATGTAGCGGCTCGAGCGTGAGATCGCCGACGAAGACGTGCTTGCTCTCCGGCACGCCGCGCTCGATGAAGTGCCGCATCCGCCGCTTGCTGTTCTGCAGGATGTAGCGGCTGTTGCCGCCGCCCTGGATCCAGGGGTTGGCCGAGAGCATGTCGAGGCTTGCCAGCGCGAGCACCAGCCAGCCCGGCGAGAAGAGCATGCGGCCGAAGCGGCTGTCGCAGACCTGTCGCGGATAGCGCCGGGCGGCGTAGAAGTTGAGCAGCGGCGGCAGGCTGCGCAGGTCCAGGCGGAAGCGCTTGTCGTGGCGGCGCAGGCCGGCCGCGCCGGCCGGATCGGGCACGCCGGAAAAGGCGATGACGCTCGGGATCTCGAGATCGAGCGCGGCGCGCAGCATCGGCGGCACCGGCGAAAGCTCCCGGTCGCCGGGCACCAGGATCGCGACGGGTTGCCAGCGCTCGCAGAGCGCCCGGAACTCCGCGTACTCGGCACGCAGGCGCCGGCGCAGGTGAACGAGGCGGAGCAGCGAGAGCGGCAGCAGGCAGCCGAGCCGGTCGCGCCGCTGCGCCCAGGTCTCGAGGCGCTCGCCCCAGCCGTGCTGTCTGGGTGCCGCTTCCAGGCGTCGCCGCTCGATCTCGCCGGTCGCATCGACGACGGCCAGGCCCTCGGCCCGGCAAGTCTCGGCCATCTTCGCCATGGCCGCGGTCGCCAGCACCATGACCGGCGTGAAGCTCCCGCTGTCGCGCAGCACGCGGGCCTGGTCGAGCATGCGCACCCAGGAGGTCGGATGCCGCGGCAGGAAGAAGACGGCGGGCCGCTCCGGTTCGATTGTACCGCGCGTCTCGGCCTGCGCGATCGCATCGCTTTCCGTCATGACCATGGCTGTCGCGGACGGGCTCATCGCACGGCGAAGACCGGCCGGATCGGCGGGCAGTCGAGCTTGGCCTCGAGGTCGCCGCGGCCGAGCGCGCGCGCGACCGCATCGAAGGCGCGGTCGTAGGCGGCGAGCACCCGCTCCAGGTCCTGCGGCCCGTGGGCGTAGGTGACGTTGTTGCTGGCCGCGATCAGCACGCCGTCGCCGAGCATCTCGCGCATGAACAGGGTCTTGATCGCCTCCTTGGGCGTGGTCCCGGTGTCGCGGAAGCCGAGCAGGGTCCAGGGCGCGAGGCCGGAAAAGGTCACACTGTCTTCAAGGCCGTGGGCGGCGATGCGGGCCTCGATCCCGCGGGCGAGCTCGGCGCCGCTCTGCCAGAGCCGCTCGATCACCGGCTCGCGCCGCATCTTGTCGATCACCGCGATCGCCGCGGCCAGCGACAATGTCTCGCCGCCGAAGGTCGCCGAGAAGAAGATCTCCTCGAGCTGCGCCATCAGATCGGCCCGGCCGACCACGGCGGAGATCGGCATGCCGTTGCCCATGGCCTTGCCGAAGGCGGCGAGGTCCGGGGTGATGCCGAAATGCGCCTGCGCGCCACCGAGGGCATAGCGGAAGCCGGTGATGACCTCGTCGAAGATCATCAGCGCGCCCTCGCCATGAACGAGCTCCCGCAGCTCTTCGAAGTAGCCGGGCTGCGGCGCGCTGGCGGTGATCGGCTCCATGATCAGCGCGGCGATCTCGCCCGGATGTGCACGGAAGGCGGCCCGGACGGCGTCGAGGTCGTTGTAGGGCACGCGCTCGCTCAGCGTCCCGAGGCAGGTGGGGACACCACGGTTGCGCGCGGTCGTCGCGATGTACCAGTCATGCCAGCCGTGATAGCCGCAGATCACCAGGCGCTCCCGCCCGGTCGCGGCGCGGGCGATGCGCACGCAGGCGGTGGTCGCATCGGAGCCGTTCTTGCCGAAGCGCGCCATCTCGGCGCAGGGGATGATCTTCACCAGCCGCTCGGCGAGCTCGATCTCGAGCTCGGTGGCGAGGCTGAATGAGATGCCCCGGTCGAGCTGCGCCCGGATCGCCGCGTCCACGTCGGGATCGCCGTAGCCGAGCACCACAGGCAGCAGGCCCGAGATCATGTCGATGTAAGCGTTGCCGTCGACGTCCCAGACCTGGCAGCCCTTGCCGTGGGTGAGGAACAGCGGCGCGAAGCCCTGCGGGAACTGCTGAAAGCTCTTGCTGAAGGTCTGTGTGCCGAGCGGGATCACGCGGCGCGCGCGCTCCAGCATCCGCTCGGACTCGTGGTAGCGGTCGTTGGCGATCATCAGGCCGCCCAGCGCACCGCCCGGCTCTCGCCGTGCGCCGCCGCCTCCAGGGCCGCGAGCGCGACCGACAGATCGTTCATCGCTGCGCGGCCGGTCAGCAGGTTGGATGCTGCCGGCTCGGCGCCGCCCAAAGCGGCGAGAAAGGCCTGCAGCATCGCGATATAGGCCTGGTTGCCGTCCAGGTCCGGCACCTCGGAGAGGGTTTCCCATGCGCCTCGGCCACGTTCGTAGAGCCGCACCGTGCAGGCTTCCGGAGTCTTGCCCTCGCTGTTCCAGACCAGCGTTCCCTCGCTGCCGACGATCTCGCAGCCGCGGCGTTTGGCCTGTTGCAGATAGTCCAGGTGGATCTCCGAGCGCGCGCCGCTCCCGTGACGCAAGGTGATGGCCGCGTAGTCCTCGACATCGAGGTCGAGGTCGCTCAGGCGGCCGGCGGCGCAGCGCACTTCCGTCACGGGGCCGAGCAGCCA
>JAKSDN010000836.1 GCA_022360075.1 Kiloniellales bacterium
CCGGACTTGATCCGGCAAGCCAGTCATCGCTTGACCCAGGCGCCACTCTGGATCACCGGGTCAAGCCCGGTGATGACAAATGAAGTGTGGCAACGCATTGATCTAACGGGGTTCTTTTCGAGTCAGTCTTGGAGGTACTTCGCGCGGCGCTTGTCGCGAGTCGATTAGGGCGGCCGGAGACCCGCAGTCGTCGCCCACCGCTCCTCAAACCGTCTTACCCTCTGCCTCCGCTTCCAGCCTCGCCGGATCCTCGGCATCGATCACCCGCCGCGCGACCTCGAGATCGAAGCCCCGCCGGTCCAGCGCCGCCAGATCCCTCTGCCGCCGCGCCGCCCGATCCACGGCCGGACGGTAGGGCCCGAGTCGGCGCCGCCGGGCATAGGCGAGGGCGGCGGCGAGTTCGGGGTCGGCGGACTCTTCGGCGAGGCCGGCGAGGGCCGGGTCGATGGCTTCGGGGGCGACGCCCTTGGCCGCGAGGCGCCAGCTTATGGCGCGGGCCGGGGCGCCGCGGCGGTGCTGGCGGCGGGCCTCCAGGGCGGCGTAGGCCTCGTCGTCGAGGAGCCCGGCGGCGAGCAGGCGGGCGACGATGGCCTCGACCGCAGCCGCGCCCGCCTCGGGATCGGTGCCGTGGGCGCGGGCCGAGCGGGCTACCCGGGCCAGGAGCAGGCGGCGCAGGTGCTCGGCCGAGGTGGCATAGCGCTCCAGATGACGGCGGGCCGCCTGCTCCAAGGCCTCGGTCGTCGCCTGCATCGGGCCGCGACGGGACTTGGCGGTCCGTGACTCCTCCATGACCCCAACGTGACACGCTGGTGCCAGCGCCGCCAGCGGCTTGCGCCTTCCCCGCGCGCGGCCTATGTCAGACGCCATGCAGTCACCGCAGCCCCGCAGCATGCCTGAGGCCGGCCTGCCGGCGCCCCGGGCGATCGGCCTGGTCAACTGGCGCGGCCTCTGGACGCTCTATGTCAAGGAGGTGCGCCGCTTCCTCAACGTCTTCACCCAGACGCTGCTGGCGCCGATGGTGACGACCCTGCTGTTCCTGGCGATCTTCACGCTCGCGCTCGGCCGCTCGGTGCAGGAAGTTGGCGGGGTGAGCTACGCGCAGTTCCTGGCGCCGGGCCTGATCATGATGGCGATGGTGCAGAACGCCTTCGCCAACACCTCCTCGTCGATCGTCATCGCCAAGGTGCAGGGCAACATCGTCGACATCCTGATGCCGCCGCTTTCGCCCAGCGAGCTGACCCTCGGCATCGCCGGCGGTGGCGTCACGCGCGGCCTGCTGGTCGGGCTCGTAGTGGGCCTTGCCATGTGGGTCTTCGTGCCGGTGCGCGTGCACGACCCCTTCATGGTGATCTTCTTCGCGGCCAACGCCTCGCTCATGCTGGCGCTGCTCGGCATGATCGGCGGCATCTGGTCGGAGAAATTCGACCACATCGCGGCGGTCACCAACTTCGTGATTACGCCGCTATCGTTCCTTTCGGGCACCTTCTACTCGATCGAGCGCCTGCCCGAGACCTGGCACATCCTGGCCTTCATCAATCCCTTCTTCTACATGATCGACGGCTTCCGCTACGGCTTCATCGGCCATGCCGACGCGCCGATCGCCACCGGCATGGTGGTCCTGCTCGGGGTCAATCTGGCGCTCTGGGTCCTGACCCATCGCATGATCGCCACCGGCTACCGGCTCAAGGCCTGAGTCTTGGCGGCCGCATCGGAGCCCAACGCGAAAGCTGCCGTCACCGCGCCCGTGCTGCGCCCCATGACCGGCACGAACTGGTCGGGACTTTGGGCGCACTACAAGCGCTGCATCCTGGTCTTCTTCCAGTTCCTGGCGCTGGAGCTGGGCGGGCCGGTGGTGACCAGCCTGCTGTTCCTCGCCGTCTTCTCCCTGGCGCTCGGCGGCGCGGGCGAGTGGCAGCCGGGCATCACGATCACCCAGTTCATCGCCCCCGGCATCGTCATGTTCATGGTCACACACCAGGGCTTTCAGCACGCCGCCTTCATGATCCTGGAGGACAAGATCGAGGGCACGGTCGCCGACATGCTGATGGCGCCGCTCTCGGCGCTTGAGATCCTGGCCGGCTACGTGCTGGCGGCGGCGACGACGGCGTTGATGGTGGGCCTGGTGCTCTCGGTCCTGATGGCGCTGCTGGTCGGTCTGCCGTTGGCGCATCTCTGGGCGGTCGCGCTCTACGGCCTGGCAGGCGCGCTGCTGTTCGCATTGATCGGCACGCTCGCGGGCCTCTGGGCCGAGCGCTGGGAGCACTACAGCGCTGCCGAGACCTTTCTCATCCTGCCGCTCGGTGTCATGTCCGGCGCCTTCTTCGGCCTCGAGGCGTTGGCCGAGGAGGCGCGCTGGATCGTCCTGCTCAACCCCGTCTACTACGTGATCGACGGCTTCCGCTGGGGCTTCCTCGACCGCGCGGCGGCTGAGCTGCCGCTCGGCTTGGCCTTTCTCGGCCTGCTGACCGCCGCGCTCTGGATGGTTAACTGGCGCTTAATCGCCGTCGGCTACAAACTGAAACCCTGATCGCATTTAGTCCCGTCCGTCTCTCACGACCGAGCCCGACCGAACCCCATGATGCCGAAATCAGCCCTGACCGCCGCCGGCCGCCTCTGCCCGCGCCCGGCGCTGTTCCTCTTCGCCCTGACCCTGCTGGCCGCCGCCCAGATCCTCGGCGCCAGGGCGGCGCCGACTCAGGACTCCCTGCCCTTCGACCAGGGCCTGCTGTGGAGGATCGAGACGCCCGGCGCGGCGCCGAGCTTTCTGTTCGGCACCATGCACGCGACCGACCCCGCGGTGCTCGAGCTGCCGCCGCCGGTCGCCGAGGCGCTCGGCGCGGCCGAGAGCGTGACCCTGGAGATGGTCGCGACCGACGAGGTCTCGCGCCGCATGGCCGAGGCCATGGTGCTGAAGGACGGCCGGACGCTGGAAGGCATCATCGGCGACGAGCGCTTCGAGGCCGCGCTGGAGGCCGCGGCC
>JAKSDN010000610.1 GCA_022360075.1 Kiloniellales bacterium
AGGGCGAGGTGCAGCAGGCCGGCTATGCCGCCTTCGACAGCGGCGGCCGGGTGCTGGAGCTGCTGACCGCCTTTTTGCCCTCCTGCTCCATCGATGCCGACCGGGTGCGGCGAAACAGCGAGGCTGCCTGCATTACCATTACCGAACTAGCCGACACGCTGGTGCGGCGGGAGGATCTTCCCTTCCGCCAAGCCCATGCCATCGCCGCTGAAACGGCCAAGGCCGTCATCGCTGATGGGAAGCCACTAGCTGACGGGTTTGCGGCGTTCAGCGCCGCGTTCGACCGGGAGACCGGCAGATCATCAACACTGTCGGCACCTGACTTCGCCGAAGCGGTGAGCCCGGAGAGTTTCGTAAGCCGGCGCGACCGGCCGGGTGGACCGGCGCCGGCGGCCCTGGACGCGGCATTCGATGAATATGCCGGCGCCTTGTCCAGGCGCTGGTCCGAACAATCCACGCGTCTGGCGCGCCGCGCCGAGGCGGGCGCCACGCTGGCCGCCGCCTTCAACGCGCTGATCAAGGAGTGAGCGATGGCTAACCTCGCCCTTCGCAATCTCGTTAAAGCCTTCGGCAAGACCGAGGTGCTGCACGGCATCAATCTTGAGGTCGAGGATGGCGAGTTCGTCGTGCTGGTCGGCCCCTCGGGCTGCGGCAAGTCGACGCTGCTGCGCATGATCGCCGGCCTCGAGGACATCACCGAGGGCGAGATCGCGATCGGGGACAAGGTGGTCAACGACGTGGCGCCGAAGAAGCGCGACGTCGCCATGGTGTTCCAGAACTACGCCCTCTACCCGCACCTGACGGTGCGCCAGAATATGGGCTTCAGCCTGCGCCTGCGCCGCGCCGACAAGGCGCTGATCCGCGACCGCGTGACCCGCGCCGCCGAGGTCCTCGGCCTACCCCCCCTGCTCGACCGCCTGCCGCGCCAGCTCTCCGGCGGCGAGCGCCAGCGCGTCGCCATGGGTCGCGCCATCGTGCGCGACCCGACCGTGTTCCTGTTCGACGAGCCCCTGTCCAATCTCGATGCCAAGCTGCGCGTGCAGATGCGCACCGAGATCAAGGCCCTCCACCAGCGCCTGCGCACGACCTCGATCTACGTCACCCACGATCAGGTCGAGGCCATGACCATGGCCGAGCGCATCGTGGTGATGAACCGCGGCCGCGTCGAGCAGGTCGGCGCCCCGCTCGAGCTCTACGACCGCCCGGCCAATCTCTTCGTCGCCGGCTTCATCGGCTCGCCCGGCATGAATTTCATCGAGGGCAGCCTGCGCCGCGACGGCGAGACCACCGAGGTCGTCACGCAAGATGGCACCGCCCTGCCCCTGCCGCCCGGCCTGGCCGGCCCCGACGGCACCCCCGTCGTCTACGGCGTCCGCCCCGAGAACCTCGAGCTTGTGGACGAGGGCCAAGGCCTCGAGGCCGAGGTCGACGTCATCGAGCCGACCGGCTCCGACACCCTCGTCTTCTGCCGCCTGGCCGGCACGGAAGTCTGTGCCGAGTTCAAGGAGCGCCATCCCTTCGAGCCCGGGCAGCGGGTGCGCCTGGCGCCGAAGCTGGCGAGCGTGCACCTGTTCGATGCGGGGACTGGGCAGCGGGTGATGGACGGGACGTGAACGCGCCGGCGTGCACGCTCCTCAATTCCGAGCGACGGACAGAAGGATGATTTGACACGGATGAACGGGATGGACACGGATGTCCCGACCCAGTTCTTGACTCCCATCGGTGTTTCAAAACCGACAAAGAAATCCGTGTTCATCCCATTCATCCGTGTCGAATCCGATTCTCGTTCGGCAGAACGACGAAGTTAGAGATGGTTTTCGAAGATCGGTGCAATGACACTGGAAAGTTTGATTCGACACCGATGAACACAGATTTCTTTGAAGATCTGAAATTCCCAGTACTCGCGACGATGTTCTCTGATACTCAATTCCATCTGTGTTTATCTGTGTTCATCTGTGTCAATTCAAACCAGCGGACCAACCCGCCCACTCTCGCCTCATCGCCCACCCTCAGTCCGGCGCATGGATCGGCAGGCCGAGCAGCGCGCGGCGGCGGAGCCAGAGGCTGGGGCGGTAGCGGTCGTCGCCGGTGATGGTTTGGAGCTGGCGCATGATTTCGTGGGTCTGGGCAACGCCGAGGTCCTCGGCGATTTCCAAGGGGCCGAGCGGGTAGTTGAGGCCGAGCTTCAGGGCCAGGTCGATGTCGCTTGGTGTGGCGAGGCCCATCTGGGCGATCTCGCAGCCGAGGTTGGCGATCATGGCGCG
>JAKSDN010000140.1 GCA_022360075.1 Kiloniellales bacterium
CCGGTCGGCAGGGCCTTGTACAACGGCAAGATCGATCGCCCGCGCGTCGGTACCGCGGCACTCTCGCGCGAGGACATGGAGACCGCGCGCGCCGATCGCTGGCCGGACGCGTTGCGGGCAAGGCTGGCAGGCGCCTGGGATTTCTCTGACGATATCGAGGGCGTGACGATTAGGGATGCGAGCGGCAACGGGCTGGACGGCGAGGTCGTCAACATGCCGACCCGCGGCGTGACAGGGCACAACTTCACCGGAGAGGAGATGTGTTGGCGCCACCGGCCCGCCGAGTGGTCGGCCATCCACTTCCATGACGATGACCTCTACGATGCTGGCTGGGAGACCGACTTCACCCTGATCGTTCCCGAGGATCTCAAGAGCGGAATCTATGCGGTCCGCCTGGAGGCGCAGGACGAGGAGCAGTTCATCACCTTCGTCGTGCGTCCCCGGCCGGGCGAATCGAGCTCGAAACTGCTCTATCTGTTTCCACTTGCCACTTACATGGCCTATGCCAACGAGCATTTCGGCACCAATGACGGCCTCGTCGAGCTGCACTTGAACCGCGCCTTGGTGCTGCACCCGCACCAGATCTTCCTCAATGAGCACCGAGAGTACGGCCACTCACTTTACGATCTGCACTCCGACGGCAGCGGTGTCTATTACTCGTCACGGCTCAGGCCGATCCTGAACATGCGGCCGAAGATCGAGGCCAATCACGGCGGCCGTCCATCCAATCTGTGGCTGTTCAACGGCGATACCCATATCACCGGCTGGCTCGAGCACCTGGGCCAGGACTTCGATGTCGTGACGGACGAGGATTTGCACGAGGCGGGCTACGACCTGATCAGGGACTACCGTACGGTCGTCACCGCCACACATCCGGAGTATTACTCGAAGCAGATGTGCGATGCCATCGCCGACTTCACCGGCAATGGCGGCCGCCTGATGTATCTCGGCGGCAACGGCTTTTACTGGCGGGTGGCTTTTCACAAGACCAAGCCCGGCATCATGGAGACCCGGCGCGCCGAAGGCGGCAGCCGTGCCTGGGAGCCGCCGACCGGCGAGTACTATCACAGCTTCACCGGGGAGTATGGCGGCCTGTGGCGCCGCCAGGGCCAGCGCATCCCCTACGCGCTGGTCGGCAACGGCTTCGCGGCCCAGGGCTTCGACGAATCCTCCTACTATCGCCGGACGGCCGATGCCAAAGACGCGCGCTGTGCCTTCATGTTCGAGGGCATCGCCGATGAGATACTCGGGGATTTCGGCCTGATCGGCGGTGGCGCGGCCGGCATGGAGATCGACCGGCACGACACGGCCCTCGGTTCCCCGCCCCATTCGCTGGTCGTTGCCCGCTCCGAGAACCACACCGAGGCGCTGGTGATGGTGGTCGAAGACATGCTTTTCAACTTCATGGGCACGACCGGCGATGTCTGCGACAAGGTGCGCTCCGACATCGTATTCTTCGAAACCACGAACGGCGGCGCGGTGTTCTCGACCGGCTCGATCGCCTATGGCAGTGCCCTGCCGGTCAACGACTACGACAACAATATCTCGACTCTCACCGCCAACGTGTTGCGGCGCTTCATGGACGAGACTCCCTTTTAGGCTGCTTTGCACCAGCTTGGATCTTCGCGCCGCCGCG
>JAKSDN010001076.1 GCA_022360075.1 Kiloniellales bacterium
CAGGCCCAGGAGTATCGCCGGCTGCTCTACGTCGCCATGACGCGGGCCGAGGATCGGCTTTACGTCGCCGGCTGGAACACCCGCAAGGAGGCGCCCGAGGATTCCTGGTACCGCTTGGTCGAGGCCGCGATGCCGTCGATCGAAGGCAGCGAGACCGTCGCGTTCGACTTCGCCGAGACGGGCAACGGCGGCGGCGCTTCGGGCTGGCGCTTGGAGCAGCGGCAGACCGCCGCGCCCGAGAAACGCGGGCCCACGGCCGCGCCCTTCGAGCCGCTTGCGCTGCCGGCTTGGGCGCAAAGCCCCGTATCGCCCGAGCCCGCACCGCCACGGCCCCTGGCACCCTCGCGGCCGGTGGCCGACGAGCCGCCCGTCGATTCTCCGCTGGGTCCCGGGGGCGCGGCACGCTTCCAGCGCGGGCTGATCGTCCACCGCCTGCTGCAGAGCCTGCCCGACCTGCCCGCCGGCCGCCGGCGCGAGGCCGGCGCGCGCTATCTGGCGCGCCCGTTACTGAGCCTTGCGGCGGAGGAGCAGGCGGAAATCCTCGAGGAGACGCTGGCGGTGATCGAGGCGCCGGCTCATCGCCACCTGTTCGGACCCGACAGCCGGCCGGAGGTGCCCCTGGTCGGCCTGCTCGAGGCCGAATCGGCTGGCCATCAGGCGCCCGCCGTGGTCTCCGGACAGCTCGACCGGCTTGTGATCACCGATCAGGAGATCTTGGTCGTGGACTACAAGACGAACCGGGCGCCGCCCCTTGAAGAAGCTGATGTTCCTGTTTTGTACAAACGACAGATGGCGCTCTATCGCTCTGTTCTGACGAGGATTTTTCCGGGACGGGCGGTGTCCTGCTGGCTGCTCTGGACACGCGGCCCGCGCCTCATGCAACTCAGCGATGCCGCCCTCGAGCAGCACACGTCTTGACGCTCTCGGTCGCTGATCCTTAAGTTCTTTAAGGCTCGAGCCCCGGCGCGCGGATTCGGGTCGGAGAGTGGTCACAGGGGAACTAACATGAGCACATCTGCCGTCACCGACGACAGCTTCGATGACGACGTACTCAAGGCCGCGGGTCCCGTTCTCGTGGACTTCTGGGCCGAATGGTGCGGTCCCTGCAAGATGATCTCACCAGCGCTCGAAGAAATTGCCGCGGAAATGGACGGCCGCGTATCGATCGCCAAGGTCAATATCGACGAGAACCCGCTGACGCCGCAGAAATACGGCGTCCGGGGCATCCCGACGCTGATGCTGTTCAAGGACGGCCAGGTCGCCGCCACGAAGGTCGGCGCCCTGCCCAAGGGGCAGCTTGCGGACTGGGTCGAGTCGGTGATCTGAACGGCGACATTCAGGCGCTTAACGCCAAGTGAGGAAACCCCGCCCGAAAGGGCGGGGTTTTCGCGTTTGGGCCGATGCCAAGGTCACCGATCTGCCCCTGCTACGGCGCACCAACGCCCCATTTCTCTTGCCTTCGAATACCAACCTCTCACCCTCATCCTTCGACAAGCTCAGCATGAGGGGGACGGGGCCGAACAGGCTCTCAGCAGCAAGGGTCAGGATTGCCGCTCCGGCTCAAAACGACCCCAAGTGAGCCGGTTCTCCGCCACGCCGATGGGTATGAGCGGGGGGGTGCCGACCATGCTCGGCGCCCAAATGTCCCGCCCCTCATCTCATCGCGCCGGCTTGCCTTCCGGAGTCGCGCTGGTCCTTGGTCTGCATGGCCTCGTCGCCGAAGAAGAAGGACAGCAGGACGAAGCGTCGGCCGGCGGTGACCGGCAGGGCCTGGTGGACCAGGGAGCAGGAGAAGATCACCGCGTCGCCCGTGCCCGGCCGGTAGAGATGCGGGCCGTATTCGGGAAAGCGCAGGTAGCCGCCCTCGTAATCCTCGGTGTTGAGGTTGAGGGTCATGGCGAAGCGGCGATGGGCCGAGGACAGGCTGTTGTTGTCGCGGTGCGGAGCGAAGTGGCCGCCGTCGCGCGCCTCGTAGCAGACGATCTTGAACTCCTCGAAGCTCGTGACCCGGTAGTGATAGGCCTTGTAGATCTCGGGCAGGACCCGGGCCTTGATGGCCACCCGAATGCGGTCGTGCAGCGCCGGGTCGCGGACGTGGTGGTCGCGGCGCACCTTCAGGCTGGGGTCGAGCTTGACCTTCTGGGCGCCGCCGCGGCTGTCGTGCAGGGTGCCGCTCGGCTCGTTACCGCGCGTCTCGTAGGCCTCGATCAGCGCGCGGCAGAAATCGCGCTCGAGCACGCGCGGCACGCAGAGCACGGGGGCGACGCCCGGCATTTCCATCGGCGCCGGCTGAGGGCGTGCCTCGAGCCAGGCGACAAGTGCCTCGGCATGAGCGGGGTCGGTGACGTTGCGGTCGATCTTGAGGATGCGCCGGTTCTCGTCGGCGATGATCGAGGTGAAGGCGCCGCTGCCCAGGAAGTCGAGCGCGGCGCCCGGGAGGTTGTGGGCAACGCCGTAGCTCTTCGCGGCGACTCCGGTGGGGTCCGACAGCAGGCGGAACGGCAGGCCCTGCATGTCGACCGCGGTCGCGTTCGCCTCGACCGTCTCGCCATTGATCGCGAAGACCTGCGCCAGATCGGCGAGCCGCGGGTCGAGCGCGGCGAAACTGCGCAGGAGCTGCTGGCAGGCGGGCTTGTGGTTGTCGGGATAGAACAGCAGGACGAGCGGCTGGCCGAGCGCATGGGTGTTCAGGGCGACCCAGCGCGCCATCTGGTCGGCGAGGTTGAACTCGGGCAGGAAGTCGCCGACCTGCAGCTCCCTGACGGCTTGCGGTGCAGGCTGCATGTCTTGCCTCTCTCCAGTCCTCTCGGCCGGCCGGCCGGGCGTGACGGCGGCGCGGCGGCGCGCCTCAGCCGTTCTCGGTCAGCACATGTCCGATGAGATAGAGCGAGCCGCAGATCAGAATGCGGCCTGGGGGCTCGCCGCGTTGGGCTGCGCCTTCCAGGATCTCCTCGATCGCCGGCTCGAGACCGTCGTGACGAGAAGCCTCGCGGCCCAGCGCTTCGACGTGGGCGGCGGCCTCGGACGCGGTCAGGCTCGCCTCGACACCCGGTATCGCCAAGGCATGCAGCGTGTCGGCCAAAGGCACCAGGGGACGCAGGAAGTCCTCGGTCGCCTTGGTGTTGAGCATGCCATAGATCATGTGCAGCGGGCGGGCGTCCCACTCCGCCGCCACCCGCGCCAGGGCCTGGCCGGCGGCCGCGTTGTGGGCGCCGTCGAGCCAGAGCTCCCAGCCCGCCGGCAGGCGCTCGACCAGGCGGCCGGTGTGTAAACGTTGCAGCCGGCCCGGCCACTCGACCTGGCGCAGGCCGTTTGCGATGGCTTGGCTGTCGAGACCGAGCGCGCCGTCGAGGACCTCGGCGCAAGCGACGGCGCAGGCCGCGTTCGCGATCTGATGCTCGCCCAGCAAGGCGGGGGCCGGATAGAGCCGCTCGCTGTCGCGGCCGCTGAAGCGAAAGCCCTCGTGCGTCGCCTCGAAGTCCCAATCGAGCGCCCCGCGATGCAGCGGCGCGTCGACCAGCGCGGCCTGGCGCTCGATGACGGCCAGGGCTTCGGGCCGCTGCGGCGCGATGACCGCCTCGACGGAGGGTTTGAGGATGCCGGCTTTCTCGAAGGCGATGTCCGCAATGTTCTCGCCGAGGAAGTGAACGTGGTCGATCGAGACCGGCGTGATCACCGTCAGGCGCGGCTGCGCGACGACGTTGGTGGCATCGAGTCGGCCGCCCAAGCCGGTCTCCAGCAGCACCACGTCGGCCGGCTCTCGCGCATAGGCGAGGAATGCGGCCGCGGTGGTGATCTCGAAGAAGGTGATCGGCTCCTCGCCGTTCGCCGCCTCGCATTCCTCGAGCAGCTCGACCAGCGCCGCCTCCTCGATCAGCCGGCCCGCCAGGCGGATGCGCTCGTGAAAGCGCACGAGATGCGGCGAGGTGTAGACGTGAACGCGTTGCCCGGCCGCCTCCAGAATCGCGCGCAAAAAGGCGATGACCGAGCCCTTGCCGTTGGTGCCGGCGACGTGGATCACCGGCGGCAAGCGGCGCTCCGGATGGTCGAGGCGTGCGAGCAGGCGCTCGACCCGGCCGAGCGAGAGGTCGATGACCTTCGGGTGCAGCCGGTTCAGTCGCTCGAGGACGCGGTCACTCGGGCTGGGCGTCGACACCGCTGTCCGGGGCTTCTCGAGGATCTTGGCCGCTGTTTGTCTTGCCATCTGCCTGAGCCTTCTCGGCTGCGATCAAGGGCACCACGTCGGCGGGCGGCGCCGGCTCGCCGAGCAGCCGGAACAAGCGGATCAACGTCTCGCGGAGCTCGCTGCGGGCCACGACCATGTCGATCATGCCGTGGTCGAGCAGGTACTCGGCGCGCTGGAAGCCGTCGGGCAGCGTCTCGCGGATGGTCTCCTCGATGACCCGCGCGCCGGCGAAGCCGATGACCGCGCCGGGCTCGGCGATCGTGATGTCGCCCAGCATCGCGAAGGAGGCCGAGACGCCGCCGGTGGTCGGATCGGTCAGCAGCACGACGTAGGGCAGGCCCGCCTCCTTGACCATCTCGACCGCAATCACGCTGCGCGGCATCTGCATGAGCGACAGGATGCCCTCCTGCATGCGCGCGCCGCCCGAGGAGGGGATCAGCAGCAGCGGCGCTTCCTGCAGCACCGCCAAGCGCGCCGCCGCCAGGATGCCCTCGCCGACCCCGACGCCCATGGAGCCGCCCATGAAGCCGAAGTCGAAAGCGCCGGTCACCAGCGGCCGTCCGCCGAGCTTGCCGTGGGCGACCAGGATCGCCTCCTTCTCGCCGGACTTGGTGGCGGCCTCGCGCAGGCGGTCGCTGTAGCGCTTGCTGTCGCGGAACTTCAGCGGGTCGGCCGGCGTCTCGGGCAGCTCGATGACGTTGTAGGCGCCGTCGTCGAACAGCGACGTGAGCCGCGCCTTCGGTCCGATCCGCATGTGGTAGTTGCAGTGCGGACAGACCCGCTGGTTGCTCTCCAATTCGCGGTGGAAGATCATCGCGCCGCAGTTTCGGCACTTCTCCCAGAGATTGTCCGGGACGTCGGCCTTCTTGACCAGCGCCCGGATCTTGGGTCGGACGAAGTTGGAGATCCAGTTCATCCGGTCAAGCTCCGGCGGAATGCACGCCCTCGGCCAGCGTGGCGACCAGGCCCAGCACGTCCTCGACCAGGCCGGGCTTGGCGCGGCCTTCTTCGTCCAGGTTCGCCTTGACCCGGTCGACCAGCGCGGAGCCGACTACGGCGGCGTCGGCGACCTTGGCGATCGCCGCGGCCTGCTCGGGAGTCTTGATGCCGAAGCCCACCGCGACCGGCAGATTGGTGTGGCGCTTGATGCGCGCAACCTGGCCGCCGACGTCGCTGGCCACGGCCTCGCGGGTGCCGGTGATGCCCGTGATCGAGACGTAGTAGAGAAAACCGGAAGTGTTGGCGAGCACGGCCGGCAGGCGCTTGTCGTCGGTCGTCGGCGTCGCCAGGCGGATGAAGTTCACGCCCGCCTCGAGCGCCGGCAGGCAGAGTTCCTCGTCCTCCTCCGGCGGCAGATCGACCACGATCAGGCCGTCGGCGCCGGCTGCCTTGAAGTCGCCGAGAAAGGCCTCGACGCCGTAGCTGTAGATCGGATTGTAGTAGCCCATGAGGATCACGGGCGTGTCGTTGTCGATGGCCCGGAAGTCGCGCACCATGTCGAGGATCTGGCGCAGCTTGATGCCATGCTTGAGCGCGCGCTGGCTCGAGGCCTGAACCGAGGGCCCGTCGGCCATGGGATCGGTGAAGGGCATGCCGAGCTCGATCAGATCCGCGCCGGCCGCGGGCAGGCCCGACAGGATCGTGGCCGAGGTCGCCGGGTCCGGATCGCCGGCGGTGAAGAAGGTGACGAAGCCCTTGCGGCCCTGCGCCCCCAAGGTCTCGAATCGGCGCCGGATGCGGCCCGAGTCGGCGGCCGCGGTCGGCGCTGCGGCCAGGTCGGCCGCGCCGCTCAAAGCTCGACCCCCAAGGCCTTGGCGACGGTGAAGACGTCCTTGTCGCCGCGCCCGCAGAGGTTGACCACCATCAGGTGGTCGCGCGGCAGCTCTGGCGCGAGCTTCTTGACATGGGCGAGCGCGTGGCTCGGCTCGAGCGCCGGGATGATGCCCTCGAGCTTGGAGCAGAGCTGGAAAGCCTCGAGCGCCTCGGCGTCGGTCGCGGCGACGTACTCGACCCGCCCGATGTCGTTGAGCCAAGCGTGCTCCGGCCCGATGCCGGGGTAGTCGAGGCCGGCCGAGATCGAGAAAGGCTCGATGATCTGGCCGTCGTCGTCCTGCAGCAGGTAGGTGCGGTTGCCGTGCAGCACGCCGGGCCGCCCGCCGGTCAGCGAGGCGGCGTGCTCGCCGGTCTCGACGCCCTTGCCGGCGGCCTCGACGCCGACGATGCGTACGTCCTTGTCGTCGAGGAAGGGATAGAACAGGCCCATGGCGTTCGAACCGCCGCCGATGCACGCGACCAGGGTATCCGGCAACCGGCCTTCGGCCCGGAGCA
>JAKSDN010000757.1 GCA_022360075.1 Kiloniellales bacterium
GTGCTGCCTCCCGTAAGCGCCGCACCGCGGCAACGCGTCCAGTCGATCTCGAGAAAGTGCGACGGGGCCAGCTCCTCGGACAGCAAAATGGTGTCGTCGGGCAGCCCCTGGCCAGCCGTCTCGCTCCCGCCCAAGCGGCGGAGGACGCGGTCGCGCAGGTCCTGAAGATCGTGGGCCCGGGCCCGGAAGTAGTCGTCTTCGGCGGACTGGTAGTCGCCGATCTGCTCGTCGATCACCTTCTGCCAGGCGGCGCTTGCCGAGCGTCCCTCGGCGATCGCCGCCAGCGCCGGATCGCGCAGCTCCGGATCCTCGATCAGGGCGAGCTGGAACTCCAGAATCTCGCCGCCCATATCGTCGCTCTCGGCGATCAGGTTGGTCAGGCCCTGTCGGGCGTCCTCCAATGCCTGCTCGAATCTCTCACGCTCCTCGGCGTCCGTTCCCGCGCCACCGGTCGGCTCGACGAAGGCATGCTCGATCCTGAGGACGCCGGTCACCAGGCCCTTCGAGGCGACCTCGCCGTGAAGGAAGCGTTCAGTCGGCGGGCTGCTCATCGAAATCGCGTTCCACGAGCCCGACCAGGGCGTCGACGGCCGCCTCCGCGTCCGGGCCGTCGGCCCGGAAGAACAGCGTCGCGCCCTCGCGGACCTTGAGGCCCATCACCCGAACGATGCTCTTGGCATCGACCCAATCCTGAAGCGTGTCCCCGCGCAGGCGGATCGAAGACTCGAAGGTCTTCGCGAGCTTGGTGAGCTTCACCGAGGGGCGGGCGTGCAGGCCCACCGCATGGGTGATCACCACCGATCCTTCTGCCGTTGCCGCTGCGCTTTGGGACGTCGTCGTCATCGACTCGGGTCTCCTGAAGTTAAGGCGATAGCTCTTCGGCGATGGCCCGGACCTCTTCCAAGGCACTGCCGCCGGCCGCTTCGGTGGCGGCCATGACCGCGCCCTCGACGATCGGCGCGTTGCAGATCACGACCTTGCCCTGGCGCTCCTCGGGCAGCATTTCGATGGCCATCTCGCTGTTGGTCTCGGCGCCGCCCAGATCGACCAGGATCGCGACGCCGCCAGGCGACCAGGCGGACTCGATAGCGGCCAAGATCGCCCCGACGTCGGTGCCCAGCCCGCCATCGGGGTTGCCGCCCGCACTCGCGAGCTTGACCTCGCCGCCGACCATCTGGCGGACCATGTCCACCGTGCCGCTTGCGACCTCGCGCGAGTGCGAGACGATGACGATGCCGACGTTTTCGCTCATGCCGATTGAGCCTCCTGTTCGACTGACTCGCGCAGCAGGCCGCAGACGGCGCTGATCAGAAGCTGGCTCGAGCGGGCACCTGGATCGAGATGGCCTACGGAGCGTTCTCCCAGGAAGGAAGCGCGTCCCTTGGTCGCCTGCATCTCCCGCGTGCTCTCCAGCCCCTGCTCGGCCGCCGCAGCCAGCGCGGCGAGCAGATCGGCGGGCGCCATGCCGTTCTCGGCGGCTTCCGTGAGCTGCCGGCTGACCGGAGCGAGGACGTCCAGCATGGTCTTCTCGCCTGCGTCAGACTTGCCGCGTTTCTTCACCGCCTCGACACCCGCGGCCAGCATGGCGGCGACCGCCTTGGCATCCGCGGGGTCGCCATCACCGGCCTTGCCCATGGCCATCAGGAGGCTGCCATAGAGCGGTCCCGAGGCGCCGCCGACTTTCATGACCAGGGTCATGCCGGCCTTTTGCAGCGCCTCGGAGAGAGCAAGCGGCGCCAGCGCCTCGCGGGTTTCGGCCACGGCCTGAAAGCCGCGCTTCATGTTGATGCCGTGGTCGCCGTCGCCGATCGCCTGGTCGAGCGACGTCAGCTCTTCGGCGTGAGCTTCGATCACCGCCGCGGCGGCGTCGATCAGGCGCGGGGTCAGGTCGGACGCCATGGCTTGCCTCTCGTGTCTCTGCCGTCCTCGGGGCGTATACCGATAGTCCGGGTCCGGTTCGGACTGTCCATCAGGCCCAAAGCGCCGGGCGGTAGCTGGTCGATCTGCGACGAGCCCAGGCGGTAAGCGACCTGAAGCGCTTTGGGCTCGGCACAGACTTGGCGGTGAAGTTCTTGGAGGGCTTAGCCAAGGCGTTGGCCGGCACCCAAGCCGCTCAACAGAGCGTCAGCTCCTTGTCCTGAGCCTGCGCCGTGCTGGCGGCGCCGAGGGCGATGAAGGCGCTCGCCGCGCGTGTCGCTTTCAACTTGTCCATTAGATTTCCTCCGAAATCCGTTCGCGAAGCCGGACCGTTGTTCCAGCCGGCCCTTCTCTTCCGCCGTCGTCTGCGCACATCAGGATGACGACGACAGCGAGCCAGTTTAGTAATTCGAGATACTCGAACTAAACTAAACTCATGTCAAGCGTGACGCACCTCTTGGTTGTTCGCGGGCGCAACGCAGGCCATGGCGTGAAGTCCAGGTTTGGCCTGAGTTGGTGCGCGGGGGTCCGCCTAACCGCTTGTTGCTTTGCAGTCTTTCGGCCGCGGCGGTAGAGTGCTCGGTAATGCATACATAAGCGAAATCGGGTTTAGTCGGGGCGCTTGACAGCGACCCCTTCGTGACGGGAGGCAATGCCGATGGCGGGCTATCATTTCACCAACGTGAACATCATCGACGGCAGCGGGGACGAGCCTTTCGCCGGTGAGGTTCTGGTCGAGGGCAACCGGATCAAGGCGATCGCGCGCTCCGGCGAGGGTCTCGAGGCAGGCTCAGCCGAGGCGATCGACGGCGGCGGTGCGACCCTGATGCCGGGCCTGATCGAGTGCCACGCGCACATCTCCTTCTGCGATGTCGCGTCGCTCGAGGCCTTGGGCGACATGCCGCCGGAAGAGCACACGCTGGCAACGATGAAGTACGCCCGGGTCATGTTCGACCAAGGCTTCACGGCGCTGTTCAGCGCGGCGGCGGCCAAGCCGCGGCTCGACGTGGTGATCCGCGACGCGATCAATGCCGGCGAGATTCCGGGCCCGCGCATGCGCGCGGCGAGCCCGGAGCTGACTGTCACCGGCGGGCTCGGCGACGTGCGGCGCCACCATATGCACCGCGAGACCTTCGCGATCTGCTGCGACGGCGCCGACGAGTTCCGCAAGACCGCGCGCGAGATGTGCCGCGAGGGCGTCGATACGCTGAAGATCAATCCCTCGGGCGACGAATTCGTGCCCTTCGCACGCGCCCATCAGACCGTGATGAACGAGGACGAGGTCGCGGCGGTCGGCGAGGTTGCGCGCTCGCGCGGCAAGATGATGGCCGTCCACGCCCGCTCGGCCGAGAGCGTCAAGATGAGCCTGCGCCAGGGCGCTGACGTGATCTACCACGCCACGCTCTGCGACGAGGAAGCGCTCGACATGCTGGAGGCCAGGAAGGACGAGATCTTCGTCGGCCCGGCCATGGGCATCATGTTCGCGACCTCCGAGGGCGAAGGCGCCAAGTGGGGCATCGACAAAGATCACCCCGTGGCGATCTACTTCAAGCGCGAGCTGGAGATGTGCGTCGAGAACATGAAAAAGCTCAGGGCCCGCGGCGTGCGCGTGCTGCCGGGCGGTGACTACGGCTTCGCCTGGAACCCGATCGGCACCAACGCCCGCGACTTGGAGCATTTCGTCAAGCTGCTCGGCTGCACGCCGATGGAGGCCATTGTCGCGGCGACCAAGCTCGGCGGTGAGCTGATGGGCATGGGCGAGGAGTTGGGCCAGATCCGCGCCGGCTACCTCGTCGACCAGCAGCAGGTCGGCCAGGTAGCCCTCCTTCACCTGGCCGAGCTCGCCGCCCATCTGCATGATCTCGCCGCCGAGCTTGGTGGCCGCCATGATCGCGTCCATCGGCGAGTAGTCGAGCAGCTTGGTGAAGTGCTCGATGTCGCGGGCATTGGTGCCGAGCGGGTTCCAGATGAAACCGTAGTCGCCGCCGGGAAGGATGCGCAGGCCGCGCTTCTTCAGCTCCTTCATGTTCTCGATGGCGATGTCCAGTTCGCGCTGGAAGCAGATGGCGACCGGAGGGTCGGCGGTCAGGCCCCAGTCGGCACCGGCGCCGGTGGCGGTCAGGTAGGCCATGCCGA
>JAKSDN010000932.1 GCA_022360075.1 Kiloniellales bacterium
CAGCAGCTTGGCGATCTCCGCGCGGTCGTCGGGATGGCGGAAGACCGGCAGGCCGAAGGTCGCCTCGGTGATGAAGAGGTCGCAGGGCACGACCTCGAAGGCGGCGCAGGTGGGATCGCGCCGGCGCTTGTAGTCGCCGGAGACGACGACGCGGCTGCCGCCCCAATCCAACACCGCCTGCGCAGAGCCCAGCACATGGCCGGCCGAGGCCAAATGCAGGCCGACGCCGTCCAACGTCAGCGTCTCGCCGTAGCCGAGCGCCTGGAAGCTCTCGCCGGCATTGGCGCCGTAGCGCGCCCGCATGATGGCGATCGTCTCCGGCGTCGCGAGCACGTTCTGGTGGCCTGGCCGGGCGTGGTCGGCATGGCCGTGGGTGATGACAGCGCGCTCGACCGGGCGCAGCGGGTCGATGTGGAAGCCGCCCGGCTCGCAGAACAGCCCGGCTTCGGTTACCTTCAGCCAGTTTTGGGGCAGCCAGTTCTCGGGATGGGTGACGGAGGTTGACATGGCAGCGGCGTTCAAGCTTCACGAGCGATTGGCGGACGATACGGTCGAGGTCGAGCGCTGGTCGCTGTCGCGGGTCCTGCTGATGAACGACAGCAGTTATCCCTGGCTGATCCTGGTGCCACAGCGTCCCGGGCTGCGCGATTTCCACGACCTGGCGGACGACGACCTGCCGGTGATGACCGGCGAGATCGTGCGCGCCTCCCGCCTGCTCCAAGATAGCTTCCAGCCGCATAAGATCAACGTGGCCGCCTTGGGCAACCAAGTGCCGCAGCTCCACGTGCACGTCATCGCCCGCTTCACCGACGACGCGGCCTGGCCGGGGCCGGTCTGGGGCGTGGTGCCGACCGCGCCCTATGCCGAGGACGCCTTGGAGGATCGGCTCGCGCTGCTGCGCCGGAGCTCGCAGGGCGCATGACGGCCGGCCTCGAGGTCGAGGCCGCAGTCGCCGAGGCGCTGGCCGAGGGCCGCGCGGTCGTCGCCCTGGAGACCACTCTGATCGCCCACGGCCTGCCGCCGCCCCTGAACCTGGAGACAGCGCTGGAGGCCGAGGCTGCCGTCCGCGAGGCCGGCGCGGTGCCGGCCAGCATCGGTATCCTCGATGGCAAGGTCCGAGTCGGGCTGTCCGGCGCGCAGCTCGAGCGCTTCGCCGGCCAGTCGGGGATCGTCAAGGTCAGCAGCCGGGACATCGCCGCCGTGGTGGCGCGCGGCGGCGATGGGGCGACCACCGTCGCCGCCACGCTCGTCGTCGCGGCCAAGGCCGGCATAGCGGTCTTCGCCACCGGCGGGATCGGCGGCGTCCATCGCGGCGGCGAGAGCAGCCTCGACGTCTCGGCCGACCTCTATGAGCTCGCCCGGCGGCCCGTCGCCGTCGTCGCGGCCGGGGCCAAGGCGATCCTCGACCTGCCGCGCACGCTGGAACTGCTGGAGAGCCTCGGGGTGCCGGTGGTGGGCTACGGCACCGACGAGCTGCCCGCCTTCTACGCCCGCGCCAGCGGCCTGCGGCTCGAAGCCCGGGTCGATTCGCCGCAGGCCGCGGCGAAACTGATGCGCAGTCACTGGAATCTGGGCATGCCGAGCGGCCTGCTGCTGGCCAACCCGCCGCCGGCGGAGACCGCGCTCGAGGCCACGGAGGCCGAGGCCCTGATTGCCGGCGCCCTCGAGGCTGCCGCGGCCGCCGGAATCGCCGGCAAGGACACCACGCCCTATCTGCTGCAGCGGGTCGCCGAAAGCAGCAGCGGCCGGACGCTGGCGGCCAATCGGGCGCTGATCGTGCACAACGCGCGGGTCGCCGGCGCCATCGCCAGCGCCTACGCCGCCCAGCCATAAAGAAACCCCCGCCGGGCGGCGGGGGTTTGGGGATAAGCCCAAAGGCTGAATCAGGAGAGATCAATGCCACCCTAGGAAGGGCCAGAGCCCGCCCCAAGGGAGAGGCAAGGGGACCCTACCCCACCTCTGTCAGCAATGCAATTGCGACGCATTATCATTTATCGGAATTTTTTGGCCCCTAGGCGCTAGCGGTTCGGAGGCGTTGATCTTCACTTCTGTCCGCTACGCGGACGCCCCCACCCGGGCCCTCCCCCTCAAGGGGGGAGAGGAAATGGTCGCTGCGGCAACAGCTTAACAACTTCCCCCCTGAGGGGAGGTCGGCGCGAAGCGTCGGGAGGGGGGCCGGCGCGGAGCGCCGAAAAGATCAGCGCTCACTGACAGATTCGGCCCTAGCAAGACTCAGAATGCTCGCTCCAAGACAGAGCACCGAGGTTTGAGTTGTCCCCTTTTGGCCGCTTGGCTATACCCGGGGCGTCGCGGCTGGGAGAGGATGCATCGCATGAGACGGATCCTGTTCGTTCTGACCCTGGGACTGAGCGGCCTGGCGCTCGGCGCCATGCCGGCTCCGGCCGACGACGTGTCCGGTGACGACGTCGCGGGCGACGAAAGCGCGCCGGCCCTCGGCCAGCAGCTCGCCGTCGGCACCGTCGAGTCGGGGATCTACGACTTCTGCCTCTCGCTGGAGGACGCGCGCGTCCATCGCGACTACCGCGTGAAGGCCATTGCCGATGGCCTTTCGGTCGAGAAGTACCGAAAGACCCGCCCCCGCACCCGCTGCTACCGCAACAAGGTGACTTTCGTGCCGCTCGAGCCGGCGCCGAACCTGGACGGCATGGCCTACGCCTACGTGCCCAATCCGCGCGGCCGCTACATCTGCCCGAAATACGTCGAGGGACCGAAAGGCCAGCGCTGTGGAGTCGGCACGCGCAACACCCGCTATATCAAGGCCGATATCCTCTATTCGAAGATGCGCTTTCCGATCTACGTCGAGCTGTCGGGCAAGAATCTGGTCGATAAGAGCGGCGCGCTCCTGGTCGGCCGTTAGCGCATTTTCTGATCGTACGGTCCCGGCCCATTCCATGCGAACGAAAATCGCTCTAGCGCCGGCTCGCCGCTACTGGCGCCGAATCAGATCCAGAATGAGCGACTCGGCGGCGCCGTTGACCGTCTCCAAGGGGTTGGCTTCGCAAAGCCGATCGATCTGCGCGTAGAGCGGCGCCGGATCATCGCCGGTCGCGACCGAGCGTCCCTCATGGACCCAGCGGTTGTAGGCGGTGACGTAGCCGGCGATCCACTGCTGATCGCGCTGGCTGAGCGAGTCCTTGAGCTTGCGGCTGCGTGTCCACTGGCTGCAGCTCACGCTGCCCGCGCCGTAGACCGTGTATTGCCCGCGCTTGTCGAGGGCGCCGGCTTCTTCCGGCCAGAACCAGACTGCCAGCATCAGCAGCAATAGCATTCGCATGGGATTCCCCCGTCGATTCGCGCCGCCATTGTCCGCCGTTTCGTGCGGTGGCGCAAAGTCCGGAACATGACAGACCCGAAATGCAAGGCCCACCGGCGCGTTCGGCAGACCACCATGATGGCCTCGGCCGTGCGCCGGGTTATGCTGTCGCGTGACCGATTCGATGCTCATGCGGGCCGCGCCAACGGCTCTGCCCGATCCCTTGCCGCCGCGCTTCCAATCCTGGTTCGCGGCCCGGGGCTGGGCACCGCACGCCCATCAGCTGGCCATCCTGGAGGCGGCGCGCGACGGCGACTCGGCCCTGCTGATCGCACCGACCGGCGGCGGCAAGACGCTGGCCGGCTTTCTGCCCAGCTTGGTCGAACTGGCCGCCCGCGACCCGGAGGTCCAGACCAGCGGCATTCACACGCTCTACGTCTCGCCCCTGAAGGCGCTCGCGGTCGACATTCACCGCAACCTGACCGCGCCGATTGAGGAGCTGGACCTGGCCATCGCCTGCGAGACCCGCACCGGCGACACGCCCCAGGCCAAGCGCCAGCGCCAGCGCCGCCGGCCGCCCCAGATCCTGCTGACCACGCCCGAGTCGCTCGCGCTGCTGCTGTCCTATCACGACTCGCCGCAGGTCTTCGCCGGGCTGTCGCGCGTGATCGTCGACGAGCTGCACGCGCTCGCCGACAACAAGCGCGGAGACCTGCTGGCGCTGGGCCTGGCGCGCCTGCGCGCGCTCGCACCCGACTGCCGCCGCATCGGCCTGTCGGCGACCGTGCCTGACCCCGACTACCTGCAAGCCTGGCTCTCCGAGAGCGGCCGGGCCGAGGACGGCTCGGTGCGGGTGATCGCGGCCGGCGGCGGCGCCGAGCCGGAAATCGACATCCTGACCACGCGCGCCCGCCTGCCCTGGTCCGGGCACATGGCGGTCCACGCCCTGGAAGAGGTCTACGAGCGCATCCGCCGGGCCGAGACCACGCTGGTCTTCGTCAACACCCGCGCCCAGGCCGAGATCGTGTTCCAGGAGCTCTGGCGCCTGAACGACGACAAGCTGGCGATCGGCCTGCACCACGGCAGCCTGGCGGCCGAGCAGCGCCGCAAGGTCGAGGCCGCCATGGCCGCGGGCCGGCTGCGCGCGGTCGTCGCCACCTCCTCGCTCGACCTGGGCATCGACTGGGCCGCGGTCGATCTGGTGATCCAAGTCGGCGCGCCCAAGGGCGTCTCGCGCCTCCTGCAGCGCCTGGGCCGCGCCAACCACCGGCTCGACCAGCCGAGCCGCGCCCTGCTCGTCCCGGCCAACCGCTTCGAGGTGCTGGAGTGCCGCGCCGCGCTCGAGGGCGTGCGGGCCGCGACCCTCGACGGCGACCCGCCCAAGCCCGGTGGCCTCGACGTGCTGGCCCAGCACATCCTCGGCATGGCTTGCGCCGGACCCTTCGATCCTAATGCACTCTACGCCGAGGTGACCTCCGCCGCGCCCTACGCCGCGCTGACCCGCCAGGATTTCGACGACACGCTCGATTTCGTCGCCACCGGCGGCTATGCGCTGCGCAGCTACGAGCGCTACAAGCGGCTCAAGCGCGACGCCCGGGGCCGCTACCGCGTCGCCTCGCCGCACCACGTGCAGCGCTACCGCATGAACGTCGGCACGATCGTCGAGGCGCCGACGCTCAAGGTGCGCATGCGCAACGGCCGCGTGCTGGGCGAGGTCGAAGAGTACTTCGTGCTCGGCCTGAAGCCCGGCGACAGTTTCATCTTCGCCGGCGAGCTGCTGTGCTTCGAGGGCATCCGCGAGACCAGCCTGATCGCCAGCCGGGCGCGCGGCGGCGAGCCGCAGGTGCCGGCCTATGTCGGCGGCCGGCTGCCGCTCTCGACCCACTTGGCCGAGCGGGTGCGGGCCATGCTCGAGGACCCGAGGCGCTGGCGCGACCTGCCACCGGCGGTCGGCGAGTGGCTGCGGCTGCAACGCTGGCGCTCGGTCATGCCGCCGGCCGACGGCCTGCTGGTCGAGACCTTCCCGCGCGGCGAGAAGCAGTTCCTGGTCGCCTATTGCTTCGAGGGCCGCAACGCCCACCAGACGCTCGGCATGCTGCTGACCCGGCGCATGGAGCGCGCCGGGCTCGGGCCGCTCGGATTCGTCGCCACCGACTACGTGATCGCGGTCTGGAGCCTGCATGCGGCGCGCGATCTCGACAGCCTGTTCGACGAGGATATGCTGGGCGACGACCTGGAAGCCTGGATGGCCGAGTCCTCGATGCTGAGACGCACTTTCCGCAACGTCGCGGTGATCGCCGGCCTGATCGAGCCGCGCCATCCCGGCCAGGAGAAAAGCGGCCGCCAAGTGACCTTCAACGCCGATCTGATCTACGACGTGCTGCGCAAGCACGAGCCCGACCACATTCTGCTGCGCGCGACCCGCGCCGACGCCGCGGGCGGCCTCACCGACATCCGCCGCCTCGCCGACATGCTCGCGCGGGTCAAGGGCAAGATCCGTCACCGCGCGCTCGACCGGGTCTCGCCGCTCGCCGTGCCGATCCTGCTGGAGATCGGCAAGGAGCAGGTCTATGGCGCGGCGCTCGACGAGCTGCTCGACGAGGGCGCGCAGGCGCTGATCGCCGAGGCGACCGCCGCCGTCGCGCAGGCGGAGCTACCCATTTGAACGCGCCCGACAGAGCCACGCTCTCCGTCAACGGCGCCAGCCTGCTATGCGATCCCGAAGGCGTGCTGTTCTGGCCGGAACGTGAGACCCTGGTCGTCTCCGACCTGCATTTGGAGAAGGGCTCGGCCTTCGCGGTCCGGGGCCAGTTCCTGCCGCCCTACGACACGGCGGCCACGCTGGCCCGTCTCGATACCACGCTGCGGCGCCTGCGACCGCGCCGCGTCATCTGTCTCGGCGACAGCTTTCACGACCCGGACGCGCCGGCACGGCTCTCGGACGGCGACGGCGCGACCATCCGTGCCCTGACCGCGGCCCACGACTGGATCTGGATCTGCGGCAACCACGACCCGGCCCCGCCGGAGGCTTGGGGCGGCAGGGCGGAGCAGGAGGTCGTCCTCGGCGGCCTGAGGTTCCGTCATGAGCCCTCGGATCGCGGCACTGGGACCGGCGAGATCTGCGGACACTTCCACCCCAAGGCAACGGTCGTGACCCGCGCCAAACGGATCAGCGGCCGCTGCTTCGTGACCGACGGCCGGCGCCTGATCCTGCCGGCCTTCGGCGCCTACACCGGCGGCCTCAACGTGCTCGACCCGGCCATCGCCGGTCTGTTCAAGAAGAGCTTTCAGGTGCGGGTCTTGGGGCGGCGGAAGACCTTCGCTTTCCCGCGGGAGGCCTTGGCGTTTTGATGGAGAGATGACGTGGCGTCGCGAGCGAAAGAGCCTGACGTCTGCTTCACGAACCGCCTCCTAAGGTTGTCATTGCCGGGCTTGACCCGGCAATCCATTGGGGTCCGAGTCTCGGACTTCGATGGATCCTCGGGTCAAGCCCGAGGATGACACCTTAGATGTTGTTGGTTACAGGCTCACCTGGGCCCAATCATTGTCCGTCATCCGGCGTTGCGCTCCCGAAATGGCCTCGGCGGGGCCGTCCCTCCCCGCCGAGAGTCGCATCCGTCTTACTGCGGCAAGATCACCGCGTCGATGACGTGGATGATGCCGTTGCTGGTCTCGATGTCGGCCATGACGACGTTGGCGCTGTCGACCATGGGGGCCTTGCCGGTGCCGTCGACCTTGGCGGTGCTGCCTTGGACGGTCGTGGCCGAGACGACCTTGTCCTTGATGTCCTCGGAAGTGACCTTACCGGGGACCACGTGATAGGTCAGGATCGCCACGAGCTGCTCCTTGTTCTCGGGCAGGAGCAGCGAGTCGAGCGTGCCTTCCGGCAGCTTGGCGAAGGCCTCGTCGGTCGGCGCGAAGACGGTGAAAGGACCTTCGCCCTTCAAGGTCTCGACCAGGCCGGCTGCCTGCACGGCCGCGACCAGGGTGTTGAACTGGCCGGCCGAGACGGCCGTGTCGACGATGTCCTTGGCCGAGGCCAAAGCCGCAGAGAAGGCGATCGGGAGCGCGACCACGGAGGCCGCGAGAAAACGCGTGACAGTTCTCATGAAGGAGGACTCCTTGCTTCGGTTCATTCCACGTGCCGTGCCGAGACTTGGGTCCGGTCTGCGTTTCTACTGATTTGAATCCGGGGTTCGAACCCCGCTGACACCGCAAATAGAGCCAGGCCGGATCAGGTCAATGGCTTGAAAACTATGAGAAATCTTTTTTTCCTTCGGGTGATCGGCATTCGGTCCAAACGCGTATAAGAGGCAAAAGAAACCGCTGCCCAGGCGCCGTTCGGCTCGCTTCGAGACGCCATGGTATGCAGCGAAACCGCCGACCGGGGATGAGCGTGGGCTACATGCAAGGCGACAAGAACCGACGCGATCAGCGACAGGAAGTCCGCTCTGGCCGCGCCGAGCGCAGGTCGATCGGGGCGGGATGAGCGACCCGAGCCCGAGCCTCGTCTGGTTCCGATCGGACCTCCGCCTCGGCGACAACCCGGCCCTGACGGCCGCGGTCGCGCGCGGCGCGCCGATTCTTCCGATCTTCGTTCTGGACGATGAGACTCCCGGTCGGTGGCGGCCCGGCGGCGCGAGCCGCTGGTGGCTGCACCATAGCCTCGAGGCGCTCGCCCAGAACCTCGCCCGGCGCGGGGCACCGCTGATCCTCCGGCGCGGCGACGCGCATCAACAGATTCGCGACGTGATCGCCGAGGGCGGCGCCGGGGCCGTGTTCTGGAACCGGCGCTACGAGCCCTCCGGCATCACGCAGGACCGCGCGGTCAAGGCCGACCTCAAGGCGCAGGGCCTCGAGGTCGAGAGCTTCGGCGCCAACCTGCTGCACGAGCCTTGGACTCTGCGCACCAAGGGCGGCAGTCCTTTCCGCGTCTTCACGCCATTTTGGAAAGCGATCCTCGAGCGCGGCGACCCCGAAAGCCCCCTGCCGGCGCCCGAGCGGCTAGCGGCGGGCCCGAAGCTCCGGAGCGATAGCCTCGATGACTGGTCGCTCCTGCCGAAGGCGCCCGACTGGTCGACGGGCCTGCGCGCAGCTTGGGCGCCGGGCGAGGTCTCGGGCCAGGCTCGTCTGCGGACCTTCTTGGACCAAAACCTTCTGGGCTACGCCGAGCAGCGCAACCTGCCCGACCGCGCCCAGACGTCGCGGCTCTCGCCGCATCTGCATTGGGGCGAGATCAGTCCCCGGCAAGTCTGGCAATGGACCCGCGACTTCGTGCGCGACCGCGCCGATTCGAGGACCGAGGCCGACGCGATGGCTTTCTTGCGTGAGCTGGGCTGGCGCGAGTTCTCCACCCACCTGCTCTATCACTGGCCGACGCTGCCCGAGCGCGCCTGGCGCCCGGCGTTCGAGGCCATCGCCTGGTCCGAAGACGAGACGGCCTACGAGGCCTGGTGCCGGGGCCGGACCGGCTTTCCCATCGTCGACGCCGGCATGCGCGAGCTCTGGACCACGGGCTGGATGCATAACCGCGTGCGCATGGTCGCGGCGTCCTTCCTGATCAAGGATCTGCTGATCTCCTGGCAGCAGGGCGAGGCCTGGTTCTGGGACACTCTCGTCGATGCCGACCTGGCCAACAACGCCGCCTCCTGGCAATGGGTCGCCGGCAGCGGCGCCGATGCCGCGCCCTACTTCCGGGTCTTCAATCCCGTCCTCCAGGGCGAGAAGTTCGATCCCGAGGGCCATTACGTGCGGCGCTGGCTGCCCGAGCTCGCCGCCCTTCCCGATCGCTTCATCCATCGGCCCTGGGAAGCGCCGTCCGCGCTCCTGGCCGAGGCGGGCGTGAGCCTCGGCACGACCTATCCCCACCCCCTGGTCGATCACAGTGCGGCGCGCAAGCGCAGCCTGGCGGCCTACGAGCAAATCAAAAAGCAGGTCGCATGAAGATTGCCATCGTTGGAACCGGGATCGCCGGCCTCGGCGCTGCCTGGACGCTGAACCGCGTCCATGACGTCACGCTGTATGAGTCGGCCGACTACCTCGGCGGCCACGCCAACACGGTCGAGGTCGAGGTCGGCGGCCGGCGCATTGCCGTGGACACCGGCTTCATCGTCTACAACGAGCGCAACTACCCGAATTTGGTGCGCCTCTTCGAGCACCTCGGCGTGCCGACCGAGCCGAGCGGCATGTCCTTCGCCGCCTCGATCGACGACGGCGCCTTCGAGTATGCCGGCTGCCTGCCCGGCCTGTTCGTGCAGAAGCGCAACGCCGTCAGGCCGCGCGCCTGGCGCATGATCCGCGACATTTTGCGCTTCTATCGCGAAGCGCCAGAGCTGCTGCGCGACGGCCGCGAAACCGAGCCGGGCATCAGTCTGGGCTGCTTCCTGGACCGGGCCGGTTATTCGAGGGCCTTCGTGCGCGACCACCTGGCACCCATGGCCGCGGCGATCTGGTCCGGCCCGCCGGGTGCGCTGCTCGATTTTCCGCTGCACAGCTTCGTGCGCTTCTTCGACAATCACGGGCTCCTGCAGGTCAAGGATCGCCCGCGCTGGCGCACGGTGACCGGCGGCAGCCGGGAGTACGTCAAGCGCCTGTCCGCGCCCTTCGCCGAAAAGGTGAGGCTCAAGACGGCGGTGGTCGCGCTCGAGCGCGGTCCGGCTGGCGCGGTCCTGCGCGACAGCAACGGCGAGGCGGCGCACTATGACCAGGTCGTCATGGCGACCCACGCCGATCAAGCCCTGGCGATCCTCGGCAGTGCGGCCAACCCGGCCGAGCGCGCTTTGTTGGGCGCTTTCCGCTATGCCGAGAACGAGGCGATTCTGCACCAGGACACCGCCTTGATGCCCCGGCGGCGCGGCGTCTGGTCGAGCTGGAACTACATGACTCGGCCGGGTCAGTCGGATGAGCGCGCCGTCTCGGTGACCTATTGGATGAACCGGCTTCAGAATCTCGATCTCCGCATACCGCTCTTCGTCTCGTTGAACCCCTGCCGGGAGCCGGCGCCCGAGAGCGTGCTCGGCCGCTACCGCTATCATCACCCGCAGTACGATCGGCGAGCGATCGAGGCCCAGGCGGCGCTGAACGACATCCAAGGCCAGGAGCGTGTGTGGTTCTGCGGCAGCTATTGCGGCTATGGCTTCCACGAGGACGGGCTCAAGGCCGGGCTCGCGGTGGCCGCGGCCCTGGGAGCCGAAGCGCCCTGGCCGGAGGCGCCGGCCCCCGCCGGCTGGGCGCCGCTCAAGGCGGCCGCAGAGTGACGGCGGGCAGGATCACGAAGATGAACCAGAGACCCACCGAGGGCGTCCCGGAATCCTGCCTCTACTTCGGCCGGGTGATGCACCGCCGGTTGCGGCCCTTCACGCATCGCTTCTCCTATCGCGTCTTCAGCTTGCTGCTCGACATCGACGCGCTGCCGCGCCTGGCGCGGCGCCTGCGGCTGTTCTCCTACAATCGCTTCAATCTCTTCAGTTTCTTCGACGGTGACCACGGCCCGCGCGATGGCAGCGCCTTGCGCCCCTGGATCGAGCGCCACCTGGCGGAAGCCGGCATCGACGCCGCGGGCGGTCCGATCCGCCTGCTGTGCTTTCCACGCGTGCTCGGCTACGTCTTCAATCCGCTCAGCCTGTGGTTCTGCTACCACCGGCAGGGCGAGCTTGCGGCGATCCTCTACGAGGTCCGCAACACTTTCGGTGAGAAGCACGGCTATCTGATCCCGGTCGCCGAGGGCGCGAGCGGGGACGGGCCCATTCTTCAACGGTGCGCCAAGGGCTTCTACGTCTCGCCCTTCCTGCCGATGGAAGGCGGCTACCGCTTTCGCTTGCGCCAGCCGGACGAGCGGCTCTCGGTGCTGATCCGCCAGCACGTCGCGGCGGGCGAGGTCCTGATCGCCACCATGACCGGACGCCGTGCGGCCCTGAGCGATCCTCGCTTGGCCCGAGCTGCCCTCGCCTATCCGCTGCTCACGCTCAAGGTGATCGCCGCGATCCACTGGGAGGCGCTGCGCCTTTGGGTCAAGGGTGCCTCTTTGCAGCGTCGGCCGAAACCCCCGACGGCCGAGGTCTCCCGGCCACTCCAACAATTCCAACAAGCAGCCGAATAGAGACCGGAGAATGGCAAGAGAACTCCCCCTGGAACCCTACCCGGTGCCACGCCACCACGCGACGCTGCGCGCGCTCGGCCGCCGGATCCACTTCGGTCGGCTCGCCCTGCACCTGCCCGATGGCTCGGCCTGCCTTTTCGTCGGCGAGGCGCCCGGCCCGAACGCGGTTCTCTCGGTCAAGGACTCTCGCTTTCTGCGGCGCCTGCTGTTCGGCGGCGGCACCGGCTTCGGCGAGGCCTATGTCGACGGGATCTGCGACAGCCCCGACGTATCGCAGGTGGTGGCGCTGGCCTCGCGGAACTATCGGCTTTGGGAGGAGGCGCTCGAAGGCCGGCCCTTCTACAAGGCCGCGCGAAGGCTGGTCCATGCCCTGCGCCCGAACAGCAGGACCGGGGCGCGACGCAACATCGCCCGCCACTACGATCTGGGCAACGCCTTCTACGCAGCCTGGCTCGATCCCTCCATGACCTATTCCTCGGCCTTCTTCGAGGCCCCGAGCGAGAGCCTGGAATCGGCGCAGCGCAACAAATACCGCAAGGTCGCGGAGATGGCCGAGCTACGGCCCGGCCAGCACCTGCTGGAAGTCGGCTGCGGCTGGGGCGGCTTCGCCGCCTTCGCCGCGCAGGAGATCGGCTGCAAGGTCACGGCCATCACGCTGTCGAAGGAGCAGCATGCCTACGCCAGCCAGCGCATCCAGCAGGCCGGGCTCAGCGACCGCGTCGAGGTGCGGCGCCAGGACTATCGCGATACCGAGGGCCGCTTCGATCGGATCGCCTCGATCGAGATGTTCGAGGCGGTGGGCGAGGCCTACTGGCCGCAGTTCTTCGACAAGCTGCGCGACAGCCTCAAGCCGGGCGGCCGGGCCGCGCTGCAGGTGATCACGATCACCGACAGCCTTTGGGAGCGCTACCGGCGCGAGGTCGACTTCATTCAGCGCTACATCTTCCCCGGCGGCATGCTGCCGTCGCCGAGCGCGCTGCAGAGCGCGGCCAGCCGGGCCGGATTCCGCTGGCAGGGCGAAAGCTCTTTCGGCGATCACTATGCCGAGACCCTGGCGCGCTGGCGCGAGCGCTTCCTCGCGGCCTGGCCCGCGCTGGCGAACCAGGACTTCGACGAGCGCTTTCGGCGCATCTGGACCTACTACCTGAGCTACTGCGAGGGCGGCTTCCGCGAAGGGCGCATCGACGTGCGCCACGTCGCGCTCGCCCGTGAGTGACCGCCGGGCCAGCTTGCGGAATGACGGCGGCGAGTCGGGCGCGCCCTCCCTGACCCGCCCGACCCTGCTCGCTTACGGCCTCCCCGGCCTGCCGCTGGCCGTCCTCAGCTTGCCGCTCTTCGTCTACTTGCCTGCCTTCTACGCCGAGGATGTCGGCGTCGGCTTCGCCGCGGTCGGCGTGGCGCTGCTGGTCGCGCGGATCTGGGACGTGGTGACCGATCCCCTGATCGGCGGGCTGTCGGATCGTTTCACCACGCCTTGGGGGCGCCGCCGCCCCTGGCTGGTCCTGGGCACGCCGCTGGTGGCCTTGAGCGCCTGGTTCCTGTTCCATCCGCCGGCCGAGGCCGGATGGCTCTATCTGCTTGCCTGGACGATGCTGCTCTACCTCGGCGGCACGATGATCATGCTGCCCTATCAGGCCTGGGGCGCGGAGCTCTCCGACGACTACGACGCGCGCAGCCGAATCTCGGCCTATCGCGAGGCCTTCGTGGTGATCGGCATCCTGGTCGCCACCGGCATCCCGGCCCTGCTCGGGGCCGGAAAGGGCGAGGCGCTGACGATCCTGTCCTGGCTGCTGCTGGCGAGCCTGCCGCTCGCCGTGGCTCTTGCCTGCGGTCTGGTGCCGGACCGCGCGCGACGTTCGCCGAAGAGGCGCGATTGGCGCCGCGCGATGAAGGTCCTGCGCGAAAACCGGCCTTTCCGCCGGCTGATCGCGGCCTATTTCATCAATGGGATAGCCAATGGGCTGCCCGCGAGCCTGTTCTTGCTCTTCGTCGAAAACGTCTTGGGCGCGCCGTCATGGGCCGGACCGCTTCTCTTCGTCTACTTCCTCTGCGGCATCCTCGCCGTGCCGCTCTGGCTGCGCCTGTCCTACCGCTACGGCAAGCACCGGGTCTGGGCCCTGGCGATGGTCGCGACCTGCTTCGTCTTCGTCTGGGTGCCCTTCCTCGGTCCCGGCGACCACTGGCTCTTCGCCATCATCTGCGTGCTGACCGGCCTGGGTCTCGGCGCCGATCTGGTGCTGCCGCCGGCCATGCAGGCCGACGTCGTCGACTACGACACCCTGAAGAGCCGGCAGCGGCGCGCCGGCGTTTACTTCGGGCTCTGGGGCATGGCGACCAAGCTCGCGCTCGCCCTGGCGGTCGGCCTCGCCTTCCCGATCCTCGAGCAGGCCGGCTTCAGCGCCGAGGCGGCCCAGCCCGCCGGCAGCCCGCCGCTGCTGGTCCTGGCCGCGCTCTACAGCCTGGCACCGGTCGGCTTCAAGCTGGCCGCGATCGGCCTGATCTGGGGTTTTCCCCTGACCCGGGCCCGCCAGGAGCGCATCCGCCGTCTGATCGAAACGCGCCAATGAGAGAGGGCTCCTCCGCATGGTCCGAAGCGCGCTCGCCTTCGTATTACTCCTGTCAGTCATGGGATGCAGCGGCATGAAGCCGGAAGACTTTGCAGGCCGCGAGCCGGCGTTGTTGATCGAGGACTACTTCGCGGGCCAGACCCGGGCCTGGGGCATCTTCGAGGATCGCTTCGGCACCCTGCGCCGTCAGTTCGTCGTCGACATCGAGGGAACTTGGGACGGCGAGCGCCTGACCCTGGTCGAGGACTTCGCCTTCGCCGACGGCGAGACCGACCGGCGCATCTGGCGTATCCGCAAGCTCGACGAGACCCGCTACGAGGGCGAGGCCGACGACGTGATCGGCAAGGCCGAAGGCGTCGCCTACGGCAATGCGCTCAACTGGCGCTACAAGCTGAACCTCAAGGTCGGCGACGGCACCTGGACGGTGAAGTTCGACGACTGGATGTTCCTGCAAGAGGACGGCGTGCTGATCAACCGGGCGAGCGTCTCCAAGCTCGGCTTCGAGATCGGCCAGGTCACAATCTTCTTTCGCAAGCTCGAAGACGAAGCCGCAGCACTGGAGGAGCCGGTGATGCTGCCGGGCGCTATGGCGCGGCTGCGATGCGGCGCTTTACCAGCCTGATCAGGCTGCCCAGCAAAGGCACCCGCTCGTAGAGCTGGGAGGCAGCATCCCAGTGGTCGATGTGCTCGGCCACACGCCCTTGTGCATCGAAGCCGACCTCGGTCATGCCGTCGATGACCGCCTCGCGGCCGCCGCCCTTGCGGCGAAAAGTGAAGCGCCAGCGCAGGTAGGCGCGCTCCGCCCCGATCGCGATATCGTCGACGCGAAAGCGCGGCGCCTCGACATCCTCGAACATCTTGGCGAAGACGAGCGTCAAGGCCGCCACGCCGCGCACCTCGTTGAAGGGGTCTTTGAAGCGCACATCGGGCGCACAGAGCTCGGAAAGCTCCGGCAAGCGCTCGGGCGCGAGGGCCTCGTAGAAGTCGGCATAGGCGCGCGCTGCCGCGGCCAGATCCGGGCTTCGGCTCACGTCTCAGGCACCAGCTTGCGCGTCACGGCGAAGAAGAGCGGGTGGGGCAGCAGCCGCAGGAGCTTCATCAGACAGGCGAGGCGGCGCGGAAAGACGATCTCGAAGCGGTCCGAGGCGAGCCCGCGATAGAAGGCCTCGGCCGCCGCCTCGGGCTCCATGAGGAAAGGCATGGGAAAAGGGTTGCGGTCGGTCAGCGGGGTGCGCACGAAGCCGGGATTGACGATTTGCAGGGTGATGCCCAGGGCCTCGAGCTCGGGCCTCAGCGCCTCGGCCATGTTGATCAGCCCCGCCTTGCTCGCGCCATAGCCGGCCGAGGTGGGCAGACCGGCGTAGCCGGCGACGGAGGAGACGATCGCGATCCGGCCCCGCCTGCGCCCGATCATCCGAGACAGCAGCGGCTCCAGACAATGAGCCGTGCCCATCACGTTGAGGTCCAGGAGGCTCTTGACCTTATCGGCCGCGAAATCGCGGGCCAGGATCGGCTGGTGCGTGCCGGCGTTGAGGACGGCGACGGCGATCGGTCCGACGTCGCGCTCGATCGCCGCCACGGCTTCGGTGACCGCAGCGGCGTCGGTCACGTCCAGCGGCCAGGACACGACCTTGCCGCCTTGCCCATGCGCGGCCGTGACGAGATCCTCAAGGGCGTCAGCCCGCCGCGCACTCGCCACCACTCTATCGCCACCGCGGGCGACGCGTAGCGCGAGCGCCCGTCCGAGGCCGGAGCTCGCGCCGGTGATCCAGACCGCCCCGCCGGAAGCCAGGGCCGTCACGGGTCCCCGACTCCGCGCCACCTCATGTATTCGACCGGGTCGATGGTGGGGCGGCTCAGCCCCTGACGACGCGGACCCGGTTGCGCAGCGATCATTAGTGTTTCGCAGCAGCCTGAGCGCGCGCGTTGGCCGACCAGCGGTCGTAGTCGATGTCGGCACCCCGCGCCTCGAAGGCGATGCGCATCAGCTCGTCTTGCGGCCCGTACCAGAGCGACAGATTGAGATCGCCCGTCATCTCGTAGCGCCGCGCCGGCACGATACCGCTCTCCAGCGCGAGCGATTCCTCGCCGTTCGGCGCCACCGCCACCTCGAGCAGGCGGCCCTTCTGGGTATCGATCAATCGGCTCTGGCCCACGGTCGCCTTGTTCCAGTAGCTCGTCGGCAGGGTGCCGGCTGGCGCCAGGTAGCTGCCGTCCTGGTGCTCCACGCTAAGCCCTTCGTCGGTCGCCCGAACCTTGACCCAGTAGTCGTCGCCGTCGTCGTTCGTGCGCGAGTCGAGCGCGACCAGGCGGCCGTCGCGCCAGACCTCGCGATTGCGGTGCTCGTAGCGAAACAGCGTGATGAAGCCGATGCCGACCTTGAGATCGATCTCGATCTCGACGTGGGTCTCTTCGCCCACCTGGCTGAACTTGAGCTTGTGCACGCCGATCGGCTCCTCGTCGCGCATGACCCAGAAGCCGAGGAGCTTGTCGGCCGACTCACTGGCCGGCAGGGGCGCCGCCGTCGCCAGCACCAGAAGGGCCGTGGCGGCCGCAAGCGGGAGCCGACGGAATGAGAATTGCTGGGTCCGAGAGGTCATCAACGCCACCTTTTCGAGTGTCCCCTGTTCCGGGTCGGGCCTCGGCGATCCCACGACCTCGTTCGTCGGCACGATCCTGGCCCCCTCCATGCTTTTACGCTGAATCCACAGCCTTCGGATCACGCCAAAGAGGGTGTTCGCATTGTAACGTTTTTGTCATATAACATTCACATTTGCGTGCAGAGAGTGTCATGCCCTGCACCTAGACGGTGGCAATAAACTCCAGGTTCGGGCTCCGCACGAGGGCCGTGAGAGATCTTTCCCCCAAGAGGAGGCGGCATGAGCAATTCCAATAGGACGTTCACCGTTCGTACCTACGAGGAAACGGACGACATCCCGAGCAACCCGACGTCCAACCCGACGCTCGGCGACATCATCAACCAGCGTCTCGGCCGCCGCGGCTTCCTGCGCGGCGCCTTGGCGACGACCGCGATCACGGCTGCCTATGGCCCGCTGCTGATGGGTGCGAGCCGCGAGGCCCTGGCCGTGGGCACAGAACACAAGTTCGAGGAGATCAGCCACGGCGTCGACGAGACCCATCACGTGGCAAAAGGCTATGAGGCCGACGTGCTGATCCGCTGGGGCGACCCGGTCATGTCCGACGCGCCGGCCTTCGATCCGCGCAAGCAGACGGCCGCGGCTCAGGAGAAGCAGTTCGGCTACAACAACGACTTCATCGGCTACCTGCCGCTGCCGGCGGGTTCGGACAGCTCCGACCACGGGCTGCTCTGCATCAATCACGAGTACACCAACGAGGAGGTCATGTTCCCCGGCATCGAGCGCCAGGACCGCGACCTCCAGTTCGCCGATATGACCAAGGAGATGGTCGACATCGAGTTGGCCGCCCACGGCAACTCGATCATCGAGGTCAAGCGGGAGTCTGGCGGCAAGTGGCAGGTCGTGCCCGACAGCAAATACGCCCGGCGCATCTCCATGCTCTCGACCGAGATGAGCATTTCGGGTCCGGCGGCCGGCCACACGCGCATGAAGACCAATGCCGATCCCAGCGGCACACGAGTCGTCGGCACGCTGAACAACTGCGCCGGCGGCATGACGCCCTGGGGCACCTACCTGACGGCCGAGGAGAACTTCCACGGCTACTTCTGGGGCGACCCGGAAGGCCATGCCGAGGCGCGCAATTTCGGACGCTACGGCGTGCCCGGCCGCTGGTACGCCTGGGGCAAGTACCACGATCGCTTCGACATCAACAAGGAGCCCAACGAGGCGAACCGCTTCGGCTGGATCGTCGAGATCGATCCGCTCGATCCGGCCTCGACGCCGGTCAAGCGCACGGCGCTGGGCCGCTTCAAGCACGAGGGCGCCGAGTCGATCGTCAACAAGGATGGCCGCGTCGTGATCTACAGCGGCGACGACCAGCGCTTCGACTATCTCTACAAGTTCGTCACCGATGGGCGCTTCGACCCGGAGAACCCGGCGGCCAACAAGGACCTGCTCGACAGCGGCACGCTCTACGTCGCCCGCTTCGATGCCGACGGCTCGCTCGCGTGGCTGCCGCTGGTCTTCGGCCAGGGTCCGCTCACGCCGGAGAACGACTTCGAGAGCCAGGCCGAAGTGCTGATCGAGACCCGCCGGGCGGCCGACCTCTTGGGGGCGACCCCGATGGACCGGCCGGAGGACGTGGAGGCGAGCAAGTTCTCCAACAAGGTCTACGTGATGCTGACCAACAACTCGAAGCGCAAGCAGGAGCAGGTCGACGCGGCCAACCCGCGGGCCGAGAACCTCTTCGGCCACATCGTCGAGCTCAGCCCGACCGACGACGACCATGGCGCCGATTCGGGCAAGTGGGAGATCCTGGTCAAGTGCGGCGACCCGAGCGTCGCCGAAGTCGGCGCGCAGTGGAATCCGGCGACTTCGGAGAACGGCTGGTTCGCCGCGCCGGACAATTGCGCGATCGATAATCGCGGTAACCTATGGATCTCCACCGACCAGGGCGCCGGCTGGTCGCTGAGCGGCACCTGCGACGGCCTCTGGGCGCTCGAGACCGAAGGCGAGAAGCGCGGCACCGGCAAGATGTTCTTCCGCACGCCGGTCGGCGCCGAGCTCTGCGGCCCGCGCTTCACGCCGGACGACCGCACGCTCTTCGTCGCCGTGCAGCATCCCGCGGTCGACGGCGTCAGGGCGCTCGAGGGCTTCGAGAAGCGTTCGACCTTCGACGACCCGGCGACCCGCTGGCCGGACTTCGACGACAACATGCCGCCACGGCCTTCGATCGTGGTCATCACCAAGACCGACGGCGGCCCCATCGGCACCTGAAGGCCCTCAAAGGCCTTCACCAAAGGGGCGGCCGCCAAAGCGGCCGCCCCTGTTCGATTGCTCAGCGAGAGCGTAGCGTGCAACGCGCGATGCGCTGCATGCCCATGGTGCGTCCTTCGAGACGCCCTCTTCGAGGGCTCCTCAGGATGAGGAGAATAGAGTATGGCATTAAGAAATGTCCTCATCCTGAGGAGCCCGCACTAGCGGGCGTCTCGAAGGACGCAAGATTGGCATCCAGGACTCCCAGCGCATGCCAAGACCAAGTTGCACCATGTGGAACTGGCCGGCTGCCGTCATTGCGAGCCGGCGCGAGCCGGCCCCTTGGTGCCTATGGGCAATCCAGAGCCACCGCTCGGGCGCTAGCAATCTAGATTGCTTCGCTGTGCTCGCAATGACGAACCCTGATATCGCAGGCGTTCAGCGCCTCACGGCTTCTCGCCGCGGTGGATGCGGGCCTGGATGTCGTCGATGCAGGGCATGACCTCGGCGATGCTGTCGACCACGTAGTGCGCGCCCGAGGACTTCATGCGGCCGTAGGCGCGGTTGCGCTTGGCCTTCTTCTCGTCGTCGGACAGCGCCTGCCATTCCTCGAGCGAGAGGCCGACCTCGTTGCCGGAGACCGCGACGCCGATCGTCCACATGCCGGCGTTGAGGCCCTCGTGCACGCCGGGGATCGTGTCGTCGATCTTGACGCAGGCCTGCACCGTGTCGACGTCGAGGTTGATCGCGTTCTGCAGGCACATGTGCGGATAAGGCCGGCCGCTCGGCACTTCCGAGGCGCAGACCGTGGAGTCCGGCTCGTAGCCCTGGCGCTTGGCGTCGGCCATGTTGATCGCGGTCATCTCGGTCGTGTAGCCCGTGGTCGTGCCGATCTTGATGCCGCGGGCGCGCAAGGCATTGACGGTCTCGAGCGTGCCGGGGATCAGCGCCGAGTAGGTCGAAAGGCACTCGAGCTGCAGCGGCACGAAGGCCTCGTACATCGCCTCCACGTCCGCCTCGTTCGGCATGCGGCCATGGGCCTCCATCCAGCGCTGACGCACCGACTCCATCTCGGTCATCTTGCGGATATGGACCTTCTTGTGTGCGCCCATGGGCCCGCGCGCCTCGTCCATGGTTACCGCCACGCCGTGGCGCTTGAAGACCTCGACGAAGGCCACCGCCGGGGCGACGCAGCCGAAGTCGAGCGTGGTGCCGGCCCAGTCGAACAGCACCGCCTCGATCGCGCCGGTGTAGCTGCGGGTCGTGGTGAAATCGTAGATCTGGCTCATGGTGTTCATGGCCCCTCCTCCTCGTCTCGTTCCTGTCAAGCCGTGGCGGCGCGCGGCCGCGCAGGCCCCCGCTCCGTCACCCCCATCTCGTCCAAGGTCTGGCCGACCGCCTCGACCAGACCGCCGATCACGTCCTTGTCGATCCGGCCGATGCAGCCGATCCGGAAGCTGTCGGCGACCGTCAGCTTGCCCGGGTAGATCACGTAGCCGCGCGCGCGCAGGCTGTCGTAGAAGCGCGTGAAGTCGAAGCGCGGGTCGGCCGGCATGTGAAAGGTCACGATGATCGGCGCCTGCAGCGCGTCGGGCAGCAAGGTCTCGAAGCCGAGACCGCGCAGCCCCTCGACCAGCAGGCGGCAGTTCTCGCCGTAGCGCGCGCCGCGTCCGGCCACGCCACCCTCGGCCTCGAACGCGTCCAGCGCGCGGGCGAAGGCGGCGACGACCTGGACCGGCGGCGTAAAACGCCACTGGCCGTTCTTCTCCATGGCCTGCCACTGGTCGTGGAGATCGAGGCTGAGCGAGGGCGAGCTGCCCTTGGTGGCTTCCAGGGCCGCCTTGCGCGCGATGCAGAAGCCCATCCCCGGCACGCCCTCGAGGCATTTGTTCGAGGAGGCGACGACGGCATCGAAGGGGGTCTTGGTGGCATCGAGCGGCAGGGCGCCGAACGCGCTCATGGCGTCGATCAACAGCCGCCGGCCGTGGCGCGCCGTCACCTCGGCGACCGCCTCGACCGGATTGAGGATCCCGGAGGTGGTCTCGCAATGCACCACGGCCACGTGGCTGATGCTGGCGTCTGTGCCAAGCAGACGGTCCAGGGCCTCGGGATCGACCGGCACGTCTTCCGCCGTTTCGATCACCGCGATCTCCAGGCCGTAATAGCCGGCGATCTTCGCGATGCGGTGACCGTAGGCGCCGTTGATCAGGACCAGCAGCTTGCCGTCGGCCGGCACGAAGTTGCCGATCATCGCTTCGACGACGAAAGTCCCGCTGCCTTGGAGCGGGACACAGACGAAGTCCTCGCCGCCCCCCGCGATTCGAACCAGGCGCTCGCGGACGCCGCGGTTGATCGCGATGAAGCCCTCGTCGCGCGAGCCGAAGTCGTGCAGCATCGCCTGCTTGACCTCCGGCGAGGTCGTCAGCGGGCCCGGCGTCAGAAGCCAAGGATCGCCGGTCGGCGTTGCCGCCGGCGGCGCGCCGGACTGGCCGTTGGACTGCTTCGTCATGCTGGAGGCCCCTCCTCATGGCGGGCTTGCTTGCCCCTAGATGCATCCACGGTTAGCATAAATCAAATCGATAATACTGATGTGAAATATAGGTGAAGACGATGAATCATGCCCAGCTTAGGGCGTTCCATCGCGTCGCCGAGGAAGGCGGCTTCACCCGGGCCGCCGCCGCGCTCAATGTCACCCAACCGACGCTCTCGGGCCAGGTGAAAGCCCTGGAGGAAAGCTACGGCGTCAAGCTCTTCGAGCGGCGCGGACGCGGCGTCGAACCGACCGACCTGGGCGCCGCGCTGCACGAGGTCACGCGGCGCCTCTTCGACCTGGAGTCCGAGGCCGAGCGCCTGCTCGCGGCGGCCCGCGGGCTCAGACGCGGCAAGCTGCGCGTCGGCGCCGACGCGCCCTATCACGTCATCCCCTTGCTGGCCGCCTTCAACCGGCGCTATCCGGGGATCGAGCTCGCCTTCTCCTTCGGCAACTCCGAGCACGTGCTGCAGGAGCTCTATGCCCGGCGCAGCGACATCGCGGTCCTGCCCGACATCCCGGAGAACCGGCGCCTCCACGCCCAAGCCTTTCACCGCGAGCGTATCGTGCTCTTCGTCGACCGCGGCCACCCCTGGTCGCGGCGGCGCGCGGTGAAGCTGGCGGATCTCAAAGGCCAGCGCCTGGTGTTGCGCGAGCCTGGCTCGACCACCCGCGCCCTATTCGAGCGCGCCTTGAACAAGCGCGGGATCACGCCGGCTGGCGTCCTCGAAGTCGGCAGCCGCGAGGCCGTGCGCGAGGCCGTCGCCGCCGGATTGGGCGTAGGCGCCGTGTTCGAGAGCGAGTTCGGCAACGACGACCGCCTGCACCCGCTCGACCTCAACGACGCGGCCTTGCAAGCCCTCGAATACGCCGCCTGTCTGCGCGACCGGCGCGATTCCCCGATCGTCAGCGCCTTCTTCACCCTGCTGCCGGACGAGCTGGCGGCCTAGTACCCACTATCACGAGAGGATGACACGTGTGACGCCGCTATCCGCCCCTCGGCTAGGAGCGCGGTTCGCCGTGGTGTGGCCCCACCACAAGAATCGCGCGACGACGTCCGAGGGGCGGAGAGCGGCGCCTGACGGTC
>JAKSDN010000499.1 GCA_022360075.1 Kiloniellales bacterium
CGGACAGCGCGCACGCCAAAACCTACCTGGCGATCGCCGATCAAATCTGGGTCAAGGTCTCGGCGTCGCTCGACGGCGGCGCCCGCTCGGCGCCGCGCATCGTCATGCAGTAGCGGCCGCGGCTAAGCCCCGAACATCTTGCGCAGATTTTCGAACCCGGCCTCGTAGATGCCGCGCACCGCTGCCGTGGCGTCGCCTTCCGGCACGCCCGACGGGGTGAATTCGCTCGACCACTCCACCGAGCACCCAAGGCCACTTGCCGCCTCACGCACGCGGATCGTGGCGGTGTAGTTGGCGACCGGCACCGGGCCCGAGAGGATCGAGTAGCTGTAGGTCCGTTCCTTCTCGTCGGTCTGCTCAAGCCGCTCGACGATCGTGCCGCCGCCGCCGGCCAGCGTCAGGGTGCGGGTCGTCTCGCCCGCGCTCTTGCTGGTCTCGCTCTTCTCGACCGCCGGATGCCAGTCGGGCAGCGCGTTGAAGCCTCCGATCACTTGCCAGACGGCCTGTGCCGGGACCGGCAGTTCCTGGGTCACGTTTACCTTGGCCATGAAGTCCCCCTCTCGTGTGCTCGGCCGCGCCAGGCCGACTCCCTTCCCGTCGGCCATGGTACCGCCGCACAGGCGGGGCCGCCAGACCGCCGTCCAAGCGTCGTCAGCACTTGGGTCGTTAGCACTCGGTTGGGGCGCGATCACCGTCGATGCAGTCGGCCGTCTCGGTCATTTGGTTCTCGACCGCGGTGCCGAGCTGACCGGCCGCGACCGCGATACCGCCGGCCACCAGGGCCAGCAGCAAGGCGTGTTCGACCGACGACAGGCCGCGCCGGTCGCGCCACGGCGCCACCAGCCAGTTGAGATTGGTCTGCATGCCTCCCCCCGCGTCCTTGTTTGTGCCGGCCGCGGCCCATGCGCGGCCGGATGGCGACGACCATAGCATGCACACAGAGGATTCCTAGCGCCGGGGCCAGGGCGCCGGGGCCGCGACGCCTAGCCGTCGCGGCCCAGGGTCGCCATCAACTCCGCCCATTCGCGCTTGGACAGGCCGGAGTCGGCCTGCGCGACGTCCTCGCCCGCGATCATACGCCGGACCACGGCCAGCGCCTTGCCGGAGAGCTGCGCCCCCTCGCGCACGTGGTTGGCGAAGGCCTCGCAGGTGATCGGCACCCAGCGCTGGACCGTGTCGAGCAGCGCCTCGGCGTAGGCCCGGATCTCGTACTGGGCGTGGGCGTCGGCGCGCAGGCCGATGAAGTGCAGCAGGTTGTGGAGGTCGGTCTTCCAGTACCACTGGGTGTAGATGTTGAGCGGCAGGTTCATGCGCGCCAGCTCGCGCGCGAGGCCGGGCCGGCCCTCGTCGATCACGGTGCCGTCGGCGCGCTCGTTGAGCATCTCCTCGTAGTGCTCGTAGCAGCGCGCCGAGTCGGCCTTGAGGATCTCCAGCACCCGGGCCGCCTCCTCGCCCTCGAGCACGGCGCCGCGACCTTGCCGGTTCGAGGCGGCCTGGGCGGCCAGGTTTTCCGGCGCGGGGATGTAGAACTCGCGGTCGAGCATCGAATAGCGCGCCGAGTACTCGTTCACGTTCGCCGTGCGGTGGCGGATCCACTGCCGGGCGACGAAGACCGGCAGCTTCACGTGATACTTGATCTCGCACATCTCGAAGGGCGTCGTGTGGCGATGGCGCATCAGATAGTTGATCAGCCCGGCGTCCTGGCGCACCTGCTTGGTGCCCTTGCCGTAGGAGACGCGGGCCGCCTGCACGATCGCCGCGTCGTCGCCCATGTAGTCGACCACGCGCACGAAGCCGTGGTCGAGCACCGGCAACGGTTCGTAAAGGATCTCCTCGAGCCCGGCCACGGTCGCGCGCCGGGTCTGCGATCGCGCCTCGCGGGCGTCGCGGATCTCTGCCTCCAACTCGGGCGCCAGGAGCTTGCGTTGCTTGCCCATGGTCTCTCGACCGGGTTCGGCAGAACCGGGATCGGCCGAGCCGCCGACGCCAGCCTGCAGCTTGCTGCGAGCCTCATCCATCTCGACGACCGTAGATATCACGAGTCGCCCGGCCAAGGCGGCAAATCCGTGGAAAGCCTGAATCGTGGGGACAGAATTCATCCTGGCCGGCGCCATAGCGTCCCGGCGTTAACCAAACCTGGCATACCAGAGGTCCAACCAGGCTTTGACCGCGCCCCGAAAGCCCCTATATTTGCTGTGCCGGTTCGCCGGCTATGGCGCTAAACGGGCTTGCGGAATAAGCGTAGCGGACCCGGGGGCAGTACCCGGCGCCTCCACCCAAGCCCCTCTATCGGAAGGCAGCGACAGGGCCCCGAGACGAGAGGCTTGGGTGGGGGCGAAACAGGATCGACGCGCGTGGTAAAGGCTTGTTCGGTGCCCGGCATGGTACCACCGTTACCGGGCCAAGCTTATAGTTGCCAACGACAACTATGCTGAGGCGCGCCTCGCTGCTTAATAGCGGCTGGCTAGCCTAATTTAAGTCCTCGGCCGTCAGACCGCCGGGGCGGGGTTTGGGGCGCACCCGGCAACAGAAGCGCCCCATGTCTTTCAATCCCCGGCCAGTCGGGGCAACATGGACAAAGAAGGCGAACGAAACCGCCAGGCGAGATGGTGCAGGACGGTCTTCGATACGACACGATGGTGGAAGAGGCGCTGCGCGGCGTTGTGCGCGAGGCGCTCTCGCTGGCGGCCGAGCACGGCCTGCCGGGCGACCATCATTTCTACATAACTTTCCGCACGGATTTCCCGGGCATCAGCCTTCCGGCCAGTCTGCGCAAGCGCTACCCCAGCGAGATGACGATCGTGCTCCAGCACCAGTACTGGGGTCTCGAGGTCTCCAAGGAGGGTTTCGCCGTCACGCTGAGCTTCAACGACAAGCTCGAGCGCCTCGACGTGCCGCTCTCCGCCGTCACGGCCTTCGCCGATCCCTCGGTCCGCTTCGGCCTGCAGTTCGACGGCCATGACGGCGAGGACGAGGACGAGGGTGCCCTCACCATCGCCGATCTTTCCAACGAAGACGGCAAGCGCGGCGACAGCGGCGATCTTCCCGAGGCGGAAGAGGCCCGCCCGGAGGCCGCCGAGGCGGATGCCGGTGACGGCAGCGCGAACGTCGTGACCCTGGACGCATTCCGCAAGAAGTAGGCATTCGCGGGCTTCCTTCGCGCCATCGGCATGTCCGGCAAGGCCAAGCCTCCGCAGCCATCCGGCTCCCTTTCGTCAGGAATTCTGCCGGACGTCTTGGCCCCGGGCCTCAGCGTCGTGTTCTGCGGCTCCGCCGCCGGCCGGGCCTCGGCGCGGATCGGCGCCTACTACGCCGGGCCGGGCAATCGCTTCTGGCCGACGCTGCACGAGGTCGGGCTGACGCCGAAACGGCTGCAACCGCAGGATTTCCGGGCTCTGACCGGCTATGGCCTCGGCCTGACCGATCTTTGCAAGACCGCGGCCGGGGCCGACCATGAGCTGCCAGCCGGAACGGACGATCCGCGCGGCCTGGAACGCAAGATCGAACGTTACCAGCCGAAGTTCCTGGCCTTTGTCGGCAAGCGGGCGGCCGCCGCCTATTTCGGCCGCCCCGTGGCCCTCGGCCCGCAGGCCGATCGGATCGGATTCACGCGGACCTTCGTCCTGCCGTCACCCTCGGGCGCAGCGCGGCGATACTGGGACATCCGGCCTTGGCAGGCGCTCGCCGCGCTGGCAGGGAAAGACGGGCACTGAGCGCGTCGGCGGCGTTCGCCAGGCGTCTTGGAGCCTCAGGCCTCGCGCTTGCGGCCGTGGACGGCCGGATCCCACTTCTGCACGCGCGGCTTCGGCTCCTCTTTGGCGTCCTTCTCGGCCCGCTCGCCGCCCATGGCGCTAATGAACTCCCGAAAGCGCCGTTTCAGCTCGAGCCGCTCCTCCGGCGAGAGCGCCTGCACCGGAACCTGGGAGAAGTCGCGTTGGTCGAGGTCGTCCATGGCATGACCCTGCAGCAATGACCGCGACGGCTTGGGCGCCGCCGCCGTCTGTCGTATCACTTCGGCTTCGGACAGCCTCGAATATCGACCGCTGGGATTAACGAATCTTGAACGAAATCCTGCCGCCGGACTTCCTTTTCGACGGCCCGAAGCGGAGCGCCCTGACGCTGGCTCTCGCCCACGGCGCGGGGGCGCCGATGAACACGCCCTTCATGGCGCATTTCGCCGCCGCCATCGCCGCTGCGGGCACGCGGGTCGCCCGCTTCGAGTTCCCCTACATGGCCGCGCGCCGTCTCGACGGCAAGAAGCGGCCCCCCGACCGCGAGGCGAAGCTGCTCGAGTGCTGGCGTGCGGTGATCGATCAGCTCGGGGCGGAGCGGCTGGTGATCGGCGGCAAGTCGCTCGGCGGGCGCATGGCGAGCCTCGTAGCCGACGAGACCGGGGTCCGGGGCCTGCTCTGCCTGGGCTATCCCTTCCACCCGCCCGGCAAGCCCGAGCGCCTGCGCACGGCCCACCTCGCCGATCTGCGCACACCGAGCCTCGTCGTCCAGGGCGAGCGGGACCCCTTTGGCACCGCCGAGGAGATCCCGGGCTACGCCCTCTCCCCGGCCATCGCCCTGCACTGGGCCCCGGACGGCGACCACAGCCTGGTCCCGCGCAAGGCCTCCGGCCGCACGGCGGAGCAGAACTGGGACCAGGCAGCAGAGGCCATCGCCGGGTTTCTCGCACGGCTTTGACCGCCATCCGAACCGTCATTGCGAGCCGGCGCCAGCCGGCCCCTCGACGCCTTTGGGCAATCCAGGACCGCCGCTCAGTTGGTAGCAGCCTAGATTGCTTCGCTCCGCTCGCAATGACGCACTACGAGCCATGGGTCCTGCTCAACCCATCTCGGCATCACACGAACACGCATTCGGCCGGCCGCGTCATGTCGGGCTGCGCGGCCATCCAGGCGGCATCGGGCTCGACCGGCTGGATCACGTCGATCGCGATACCGTTGGGATCGGTCACGGCGAAGTGCTTCTGGCCCCAGGGCTCCTGCCTGAGCTCGAGGGCGATGGCCCAGCCCTGCGCCTTGGCCTCGGCGTAGGCCGCCTCCACGTCAGCGACCTCGAAGCCGAAGGCGAGGCCCTCGCCGCGGAAGGCCGGCCTGAACGGCGGCGGCTGCGATTCGTGCTCGGGCTTCAGGAAGCCGATCTCCGGTCCGCCCTCCGCGCCATGGCGCAGGTGCAGATACCAGCCGTTGTAGAATACGGCCCCGAAGCCGAGCGCGGCGTAGAAATCACGACTTTCCTCCAGCTTGTCGGTCATGACCATGGGATACATGCGGTCGAAACGCATCGCGGCTCTCCTTCATTCGATCCGAGGAGCGCTCTGGTATCAGAAGCCTCCTGACAGCATGTTGTCAGGAGACCTTTGCTAGTTTGGAAGATAGCAAGGGAGAGAGCATGAGACGCGCTGACCGATTGTTCGAGATTATTCAGATCCTGCGCCGGCGCAATCTGGTGCGGGCCCAGGACCTGGCCGAGAAGCTCGAGGTCTCGGAGCGCACCGTCTACCGCGACGTGCGCGACCTGATCGCGAGCGGCGTGCCGATCGAGGGCGAGGCCGGCGTCGGCTACATCCTGCGCGACGGCTTCGACCTGCCGCCGCTGATGTTCAACGAGCAGGAGATCGAGGCCCTGGTGCTGGGCGCGCGCATCGTCGAGACCTGGGCCGACGCGGAACTGGCCGAGGCCGCCGGCAACGTGCTCGCCAAGGTCGAGGCCGTGGTGCCCGAGCGCTTGCAGCGGCATATCGCCCAGACCGCGCTCTGGGCGCCGCCGGACCACTTCGCCGTGCCCATAAACGTCGATCCGCGGCTGCTGCGCCGGGCGATCCGCGAGCAGCTCAAGGTCAACTTCCGCTACCGCGACGGCGAGGACCGGGTGACCGAACGCAACGTGCGGCCGCTCGCCCTGGCTTTTTACGGCCCGGTCTGGCTGCTCGCGGCCTGGTGCGAGCTGCGCGAGGACTTCCGCTCCTTCCGGCTCGATCGCATGTCCGGGCTCTGCCTGCGCGACGAGCGCTTCAACCCCGAGCGCGGCAAGACCATTCAGGACTTCATGCGCTGCACCCAGGCCCAAAAGGAAGAAAGGCAAGAGCAGCGTGCCCTCCAGTAGCGCCTTCGCCGACGAGGTGGTCGCCCTCCTGACACCGCTCGGCCCGGTACGGGCGCGGCGCATGTTCGGCGGCTGGGGCATCTACCACGAGGACCTGATGTTCGCCCTCATCGCCTGGGACCGCCTGTTCTTCCGCACCGACGAGGCGACGAAAGACTGCTTCGCCGAGGCCGGCAGCGAGCCCTTCGTCTACGACGGCAAGGGCAAGCCGGTCGAGATGCCCTACTGGGAGGCGCCGGCCGGCAGTCTGGAGACACCCGACAGGCTGCTGCCCTGGGGCGAGCTCGGCCTCGAGGCCGCGCGGCGCGTGCGCAAGGCGAAGAAGGGCAGGAAGAGGAAGAAGAGCGCACGCGGCTGAGCTCTCATACGTCGCCCGTTGGCAGCTTGTATGAACCAACAGTCGATTGGATTCGATACAGATGAACAGAGATGAACACAGATTAGATCGGCACGGAGCATCTGTACTACCAACTTCGAGATTCCTTGCAGCTCGCGAGGAATTTTCTGTAACTGGCTTGCCTGTTGCCACGATTCACGAAGGGAACCTTGATGCTCGCGCAGCCTTCAAGCGTCCCTGACTGCCCTTCAGCGCCGCCCCAACCTCCTCATGCTCAGCTTGTCGAAGCGTGAGGGGCTGGGGATGAACATGGCGCGGGAAACCAAAGGTTGAGACCGCCGACTCTCGATCCACCCGCCCAAGCCTGCGGGCACCACCACTCGCTCGCACAACAGCGGACCTTTGGTTGCGGCTATGCTGCGCTGTGTTCATCTCTGTTCATCTGTATGAAATCCAATCGACTGTTGGTTCATACAAGCTGCCAACGGGCGACGTATGAGAGCTCAGCCGCGTGCGCTC
>JAKSDN010000317.1 GCA_022360075.1 Kiloniellales bacterium
CGGGCCATGCCGAGCAGCACGTCGCCCATGACCGCCGCCGTCTCGCAGTCGTCGGTCGCGACCATCAACACGTCGCCCGGCCGAGCGAACTTGAGCGCCGCGTAGGGCGCCAGGTTGTCGGCCGGCCGCGACTGCACGGTGAGCGCCGTGCCGACGAAGCGCGCGGTCTTGGTCAGCGGCCGGATGCGGTGGCAGATTGCCCCGCGCCGGCCTTGCGCGTCGGCGACCCAGCCCGTCGGCGCGTCGCGGAAGGGCTCCAGCGCCGCCTCGGTGGGGCGGGGAAAGTCCTTTCGAATGGTCAGCTTGGCTGCCTCGGCCATCAGATCTCTTCCTTTGCTTGCGGCGGGATCAAGGCGTTGCCGTCGGCACCGAAGACCTGGGCGGCCTTCAGGTCGAGGAACAGATCGCAAGTATCGCCGACTGCGAGGGCCGCGTCGCCGGCGATGCGCGCGGTCAGGCTCTTGGCGGCCTCTTCGAGGGTGGCCGTGACGATGGTCTCGGCGCCCAGGGCCTCGACCTGCGCGACGCGCCCGGTGACCTTCGCGACGGCCCCATCCCCGCGCGGGCGCAAGGCCACGTCCTCCGGCCTGATGCCGAAGGTGATCGCGGTGCCGGGGGCGGTGGCCGGCATGCGATCGTTCGCCAGGCTGAGGCGAGAGCCGCCGAGCTCCAGGCTGCGGCCCTCGTCCGCGTCGGTCGCGACGGCCGCTATCAGGTTCATCGGCGGGTTGCCGAGGAAGCCGGCGACGAAGGTGTTGACCGGTCGGTGGTAGACTTCCAGGGGCTTGCCGACCTGCATGACGCGCCCGCCGCTCATGATGCAGATGCGCGTGCCCAGCGTCATGGCCTCGACCTGGTCGTGGGTGACGTAGATCATGGTGGCGCCGAGCCGGCGATGGAGCGCCGCGATCTCCGAGCGGGTCGAGACGCGCAGGGCCGCGTCGAGGTTGGACAGCGGCTCGTCGAACAGGAAGACCTTGGGGTCGCGCACGATCGCGCGGCCGAGCGCGACGCGCTGGCGCTGGCCGCCGGAGAGGGCGTGGGGCCGGCGGCGCAGCAGCGGGGTCAGCTCCAGCGTCTCGGCCACGGATGCCACGCGGCGCTCGATCTCGTCGCGCGGTACGGCGCGGCGCTTGAGGCCGAAGGCCAGGTTGTCCTTCACTGTCATGTGCGGGTAGAGCGCGTAGGACTGGAACACCATGGCGATGTCGCGGTCCTTCGCCGGCACCTGGTTCATCACCTGGCCGTCGATCGAGAGCGTCCCCGAGGTGATCGACTCGAGCCCTGCGATCATGCGCAGGGTCGTCGTCTTGCCGCAGCCCGAGGGCCCGAGCAGGACCATGAACTCCGCATCGCCGATCTCGAGCGAGACGTCTTCGGCCGCGGGCGCGGCGTGGCGGTCGTAGACCTTGGTCAGCGCTTCGAGGGTTACGACGGCCACGGCGTCACCGCGTCACTTGACCGCCCCGGCGGTCATGCCCTGGATCAGCTTCTCGGAGAAGAAGGCGTAGACGACGATCACCGGGATGATGGCGATCATCAGCCCCGTGGCGATCATGCCGATGTCTTCCTGGGTGTCGCCGATGAAGCGCTGGATGCCGAGGGGCAGGGTGCGGTTGACCTCGTCGGTGATCAGCACGAC
>JAKSDN010000549.1 GCA_022360075.1 Kiloniellales bacterium
AGCCTTGGCGATTGCCGGATCGAGCGCACCGAACCTGACGGCGGTCGCCTACTCGCGCGTCATGGGCAATCATGTGAAGGAGGGCCTTACCTGGGCGACAGCCACGGGCTTGGCCGCCGTTGATCTCGCGGCGACTGGCTTTACCGGCCCCCTGGACCTGTACGACCATGAAGATCACTACGATCCCGCAAAGCTCTCGCATGGTCTGGGCGAGAGCTGGCTGATCGACAGTGTCTACTTCAAACCCTACAGCTGCTGCCGATGGGCTCATGCCGCGATCGATGCCCTGATTGAGCTTCAAATGGAAGGAGCGATCCCTGCATCCGAGATCGAGGCCATCGAAGTCCACACCTTTGGCCGGGCGCTGAGGCTCAACAACGACCTGGCCCCGGCGAACCTGGAGGCCGCTCAGTACAGCCTCCCCTTCTGCATCGCGCTCGTAGCCTTGCGAGGGACCGGCGCGCTTTTGCCGCTAAGAGAGGGGTCGCTTGCGGATCGGGAGGTTCTAGCACTGGCAGAGCGCGTTCATCTCCAGGTCGACCCGCAGCTCGACGCGATGTTCTCCGAGGCCGTGCCGGCACGGCTGGAAGTCGTGATGCCACAAGGGCGCGTGACTCGGACGGTGATCACGCCCAAGGGTGAAGCAGCCAATCCCATGACCCGCGCCGACCTCCGGGCTAAATTCGACATCGCGACGGCGAGCCTTGTTGAGGGTGACCTTGTATCCTCGCTGCTCGATGCCGTTGAAGCGTTCGAAAACGGCGACATCCAACCTCTCTTTGCCGCCCTCGCGACCCCACTGGGTGACCAGGGCTTGCAGGAAATCCCTGATTTGGCAGTACGGAAAGCCCGGAGTTGAGCGCTCTGAAACGGCTTTGTGGACTCCACTGGACTATAGAAAGCTCCGCTGCCACAGCGAGGGATCTATTGCGGATTGGACTTGGCTATGCAGGACTTGAGCCTGCGCGGCGGGACGCCAGATGGGGCGCCGATTTCGAAGAGGGTGCAATTGGCTAAGGGCAAGACAGTTGAGAAAGCGACCGGGACGCAGCTTCTGGATCGGGCCGTCGCGATCCTGAAGTTTCTGGGCGATGTCGGAGAACAGGGGGCCAGGTCGGCCGATCTAGCTGAAGCCGTGAGCCTGACGCAACCGACGGCCCATCGCATTATCGGCGCGCTGGAACGACACGGATTGATCGAGCGCGAGCAGGCGACCAGGCGCTATCGCCTTGGCCTCTCCCTCTTCGTACTCGGCGCACGAGCGGCAGACGGGACCGGCTTCCGGCGCATCTGTCACCCGGCCCTGCTGCGACTGGCAGCGCAGACCGGTGACACTGTCTTCCTCATGGCGCGAAGCGGCTTCAACACCGTGTGCGTGGATCGGCAGGAGGGCAGCTACATGATCGACAGCCTGACCGGACAGGTCGGCGGTCAGATCCCGCTCGGCGTTGGCCCGGCCAGCCAGGCAATCCTCGCGTTCCTGACTCCCAAAGAGTCGGAGATCATCCTGGAGACCAATGCGCCCTTCTACGGAAGCTTCAACGGGCTTTCGGACAAGGAGATCGCCGACCGACTGCCCGAGATCCGCGAGCAGGGCTACGCTTTCGACCATGGCCGACTCGTCGAAGGAATCTCCGCCATCGCCGTGCCCATCCTCCCGCAAGGCCGCGACGTGGCCGGCTCGCTCGCGATCAACATGACAAGCGCCAGACTGCAGCCGGAACGCCTTCCGGAGCTGATCGACCTGCTCCGGCGCGAGGTCAGTGCAATAGAGGAGAGCATCAATCCCTTGGACGTCGCCATCAAGGGCAACCGCTGACCTTCAAGGATAACGCGAGCAAGGCGCAGCGATGAACTCCGGGCTGGAGTGCGGCCGTTATCTTGTGGCACTGCCCGGTTCAACCTGAACTCAGCGGTGCTGTTGGATGGTCCTTAAGGGGACGTAATCGACGAAATCGCCACCGGCTTGCCCGCCATGCCCTCCATCGGTCACAAGCCCGTCGTCGGCATCGGGCGCGAACCGTCTGTGAAGCGCGAATGCCGGAAGGGCGCGGCATCGACTGCCGGACGACCACCGGTCACCAGGTCGGCCATAAGCTGTCCCGCCCCCGGCCCAATGCCGAAGCCATGTCCGGAAAAACCTGTGGCGATGAAGAAGCCGGGCAGCGTCTCGACCGGCGATATCACCGGCAAGGCGTCCGGCGTCGCGTCGATCAGCCCTGCCCATCGGTTGGACGAAGCCGCTCCACGGAAAACGGGAAAGGCTCGTTCGAGACTGGCCTTCGCGGAGTCCAGGAAAGTATCGACTGGCTCCGGGTCCAGTGTGCGGACCCTCTCGAATGGCGACGTTTGATCCAAGAGCCAGGGCTTCGCCAGGCGTGTTTCCTCGAGGAAACGCTTGCCGAACCGTATCCTCAGATCCTTCCATTCGATCCGCAGCACCGGCAGGAAGTCGAGGCCGTAGCGGAAGCTGTCAGGCACGATATCGGCGATGTTGGCGCTGCCATTCGCCACCGTATAGCCGCCGTCCTGGCGTCTGCGGAACGCAAAGTCCGGTCCCCACGCCGCCGCCTCCGGGCCACCCTCGAAGGGCTCGAGGCGCATGACCGAGGCCAACACCTTGAGCTGGGGAAGCCGGATTCCCAGGCTGCGGCAAAAGAGGCTCGACCAAGCGCCACCCGCCAAGACAGCGGCGTTGCAAGCGACTCGCCCCTTCTCCGTCACCACAGCCGAAATGCGGCCGGCCTCCGTCTCGACTCCGCGGACGGCACAGCCCGTAACGATCGTCGCGCCGAAGCGGCGTGCCGCCGCGGCAATTGCCGGGCCGGCTTTCTGCGGCTCCGCCCGGCCATCGCTTTTCGTATAGAGCGCGCCGGCCCAGGGCTGCGCCGATCCAGGCAGAACGCGGTCAAGCTCGGCGCTCTTGATGATCCGCGTGTCGAGCTGAAAGGGCATGGCATGCTTCAGCCACGCTTCTCGCTTGGCCAGATCTGCCTCGGTCTTGCAGAGATAGACGATACCGGATTGCCGAAATCCCGTGTCCGCCTCGACCAGCGAATCCATCTCATGCCAAAGACGTTCGCTCTCGAGCATGAGGGGCAGCTCGCGCGGGTCGCGGCCCATCTTGCGCACCCAGCCCCAGTTTCGGCTCGACTGCTCCGCCGCGATCTCGCCCTTCTCGCAAAGCAGCGTCGCGATTCCTCGCCGGGCGAGGAAGAACGCCGTGCTCACGCCGGCAATTCCGCCGCCGATCACGACGACGTCGGTCCTCGTCGGCAACGCCTCGTCCGATTGAACGGCCAACGGACGGGGCACCATTCGCTTGGGCAAGGCTTGCGGAGACGTCTCGTGTCCCATTGTCGAAAGGCGCTCGCGAGATGCGCGCTGAAGCAGTCAGTCGAGGGCCATCTGCTGGCCACGGTCATCGAGCTGACCGCTGATGAAGCGGCCGATCAGCACCATGTAGAAGCTGAGGTGATTGCGCTCGACATAGGCCACGGCCTGCGTGTCGCCCGCTCTCATCGCGCGGATCAGATCGCTGAGCTCGGTGCAGAGCGCGTCCACCTGCTCGTCCCACATCGCATCCACCACCTGGAACCAGACCCTGGCCGTTTGGTAGTAGTAGAGATCGTACATGTGGCGAAGGGCGCTGTTGCCGATCAGAGAGCCTATGATGCCCTGGCGCTCATGGTTGATGCGCCAAAAGGCCTCCGTGTCGCGCTGCTGCCTCAGCGCACGAGCGCGGTCCAGCAGAGCTTCCATCGCCTCCACATGCGAGTTGGTGCAGACGTTCGGGCGAAGCTGGCCGATCAGCTCGGCGAGCTTGAGACGAAGATCGTAGACATCGCGCATGGCCGCGAAATCGAACCCGGTCACGATCGTGCCGACGCCGTTCTTGGCTTCGACGAATCCCTCCGACTCGAGTTTTTGCAGCGCCTGCCGGACCGGCGTGCGGCTGACCCCGAACTGCTCGGCCAGCTCAGTCTCTCGGAGAATCGTACCCGGCCGATAGCTAAGCAGGCATATGCGTTCGCGGACCTGTTCGTAGACCGAGCTCGAGAGGCGGCGCTCCGGCTGCCAGGCCTTCTCCTGGCGCCGCCTCACCGATCTCGCCTCGTCATCGCCAGAACCAGCCTTCCGCTGCGCCATAGCCTTCCCCTCGA
>JAKSDN010000329.1 GCA_022360075.1 Kiloniellales bacterium
CCGCAGCCCCAGTCTCCGCTCTCGCCGCTATGAGCTCGGTGGCGACGGAACGGGCATCGCGCAGAAGCGCGCTCAGCCGCCGTGCAACGACGATGCGGCGCGAGACCGTCTCATTGAGGCGTTCCAGATCCTCGACCAGGGTCGCGCGGCTCTTGCGGATCTGCTTCAGCAGCCGGGTACCTTGCTCGCTGTTCAGGATGTCGGCGGACGCCAGACTGTCCAGATAGCGGTCGAGCGAACGCACCTGGTCGGCGATCCGTTGATTTACCGATCGTCTGACGTAGTCGGAGCGCAATGTCGCCAGCGACGGCGCCGTCGAAGCGATCGCTTGGGACATCTGCGCGAGGCGGGCGGCGTCGACGAGCTGAGGAATGCTGCTGTCGGCGAGATCGTCGTAGCCGCTGCGCAGATCCTGAAAGGCGACGAGCGCAACCAGCAGAGTCCCACAGGAGATCACACCGAACAGGGCGATGGCGACGATCAGTCGAACCGAGATGAGCGTCCAGCGCAACGGCCCAGATCCCCGACGAGACTTGATCCCGCCCCTACCGTAAGGGCGGCGCGTAGATCAGCCCGCCCACGCTCCAGAGGGCATTCCGACCGCGCTCCAGGCCGATCGGGGAATCCATGCCCAGATTGCGCGCAAAGATCTCGTCGTAGCTGCCGACCTGGCGAATGACCTGAAAGGCCCAATCTTCCCGAATGCCGATCTTGGCGCCCATGGCCCCCTCGATGCCGAGCAGGCGCTTGACCTCGGGATTGGCCGAGCTTCTGAAGACGTCGACGTTCTGCGCGTTGATGCCGTGCTCCTCGGCGATGATCGTCGCGAACACCGTCCATTGGATGGCGTCGAACCAGTCCTCCTCGCCGGCGCGCACGACGGGGCCCAGCGGCTCCTTGGAGACGACATCGGGGAAGAGCACGAACTGTTCGGGGTCGGCGGCAAAACTGTAGTGCTGCGAGACCAGGGCGACCCGACCCTGAGTCATGAGATCGCATTCGCGGGCGAAAAAAGAGTCGTACACGGTCTCGATCGACTCATAGGGGCGCGGCTCGAGGTTCGGATAGCGCCGCTCGATCAGCTCTTCCAGCGTCTGGATCGTCGTCGTCGCCTCGCTGACGCAGACGGTCGCCGCCTCGAGCTCATCGAGGCGCGTCGCGCCGAGCGAGCGATGTGCGAGAAAGCCCTGGCCGTCGTAGAAGACCGGCTGCGTGAAGGCCAGGCCGAGCTCGGTATCCCGGCTCGCCGTCCAGGTCGTGTTCGTCATCAGAACGTCGAAGGCATCGTCAAGCAGGGCCTCGAAGCGCGTGACGTAGTTGACCTCGATGAAATCGACGGCCTCGGAGTCGCCTGTCACCGCCGCGGCGACCGCGCGGCAAAGATCGGGGAAAAAGCCGCGCCAGACTCCGCTCTCGTCGATGTCCGAAACCCCGATTCCGCTGCGGATAACACCGCAACGCAAAAGCCCCTCCTCCTGGACCCGCTCGAGCGTCCCCCTCGCGAACAGCGGCTCGGGTGCCGCGACCGCCGTCAGGAATACAGCGATCATGATGACCGGTCGGAGCATTGGCGCCTCCCCCGCGCAACGTCAACAGCCAGAGATTGAGTTAGATTGGTCGGATTAACCGAAAAATCTAAAGAAAGTCTGACCGTTAGAGTTAACGGCAGAGCCGCCGACTCGATCTAGTTGGATGCTTCAGATGGTTTGGCTAAGTGGCTGAAAGCGCCGTTCCTTGGCACCGGATCCGGGGGGCACCAGATCCGGAGGCACCGGATCCGGAGCCGGCGCGGCCGGGCAGGCGTTTGACGTCATCGTTCAGCACGACCGCCTCGGTGCAGGAGCCGACGGGCGAGCGCGTCCATTTCCCCCGCTGTGCTATGGGGAAAAGCGCCGCGCAACAGGATCATCAGATAGCCCTCGTCCTCCGCCGCGGCCTCGACGCCTTGCTGCGCGAGATAAAGGGCGAGGTTGTCGACGGCGGCGGGGGGCGATGGCGCCGCGGCGCCGACCGGCAGCGTCTGGCCCAAGTGATCCTGCTCGAGACGCTCGGCCTCGAGCTCCTGGGCCTTGATCTCGCGCCGCAGGATCTCCGGGGCATCGCCAAGGCCAAGATCGCGGTTCTTCAGCCAGCGCCGTACCTGGCGCAACGGACGCACCACATGCACCTGCCAGTCCCGGCTGGCGGCGCGCAAGCCGGCGATCTCCGCGCTCGTCAGGGACCGGCCGCGCTGGCCCGCCCAGCAGCAGAACAGCAGCAGGTTGACGTCGAGGTCGAGGCGATCCTGCAGTGCCAGGCAGGCTTCGGCGACGCCGGGCTGGCCGTAGAGCGCCAGCGAGTAGTCCCAGAAAGCCGCGTCCGCAGCGCCCATGGCGTCAGCGATCGCCGAGGCAGATTCCCAGTCCTCTGGCCGTATGGACGAGGTCGCCGTCGGGGTCGACTGCATGGTAGCTGTCGATCGCTTGTGCGATCGGTACGTCCACGACTCGCCGTCCGGACCAGGCGACCATGCGATCGAATCGGCGCTCGGCGATCAGATCGACGGCGCGCACGCCGAAGATCGAAGCCATAAGGCGGTCCCGCGGGCTCGGCAGGCCACCGCGCTGGACGTGCCCGAGCACCGTGACTCTCGTCTCTGCACCGGTCAGCGCGGCGATGCGATCGCCGATATAGTGGCCGATCCCGCCATAGGTCTTGGCGCCGCCGCCGTGGTCCGTACGTACGGGTTGCCCGTCTTCCGTCTTGACCGCCTCGGCCACGACCACGAGGGCGAAGTTGCGCCCCTGCCGCTTCAGCGCCGAGATCTTCTCCGCCAGATGGGCGAGGCGATAGTCGATCTCGGGGATCAGGATCACGTCGGCACCGCCGGCGATTCCGGCGCTGAGTGCGATATGACCGGCGTCGCGGCCCATGACCTCGAGCACCATGACGCGGGAATGGCTGGCCGCGGTCGGCTGCAGATGGTCGCGCGCGTCGGTGGCGACGCCCACGGCCGAGGCATAGCCGATCGAGACCTCGGTGCTGCCGATATCGTTGTCGATGGTTTTGGGGATGCCCACCAGGTTGATCCCGCCCTTCTGGGCCAGGCCACGGAGAATCTCCATGCTGCCGTCGCCGCCGATGCCGATCAGCGCGTCGAGATCCAGGTGGCGCACACCCTCGATGACGAGGTCGCTGCGGTCTTCGAACTCGCCGTTCGCGATCGGGAACTCGAAGGGGTTGCCCTTGTTGGTCGTGCCGAGGATCGTGCCGCCCTGCCGCAGGATCGCACCCGTGAAGGTCGAGAGGCCCAGAGGCTCGGCCTCGACCGGCCGCGCCATGAGGCCCGCGGTTCCCTGGCGAATGCCGAGCACCTCCCAGCCGTAGCCTTCGACCGCTCGATGGACGACGGCGCGAATGACGGCATTGAGCCCGGCGCAGTCGCCGCCGCTGGTCAGGATCCCGATTCGTTTCGTCACGCCCGCGCCCCCTCTTTCCTCAGGACTTTCGGGCGGCCGATGCCGGGCCACGCCGAAACGCGACGCCTCGCCAGCCAGCCGGGCCCGAGACCCGGACCGGCCGGATGAGGCCGAGCCCAAGCCCGGCGGGCGGCGCTTCCTTCGGGATGCCGCTGGTGCCGCGAACCAAAGTCCAGGGTGCCGTTGTAGCAGGCAAGGCGATATAATGAATGGGCTGAATCAATCGCGCGGAGGAAAAGGCGGCTCTTGGACAAACCAAACGAGAACGAGGCTGAGTTGCTTCGGCAGAAACTCGCGGAACTCAAGAGCGAGCATCGGGATTTGGACGACGTCATAGCCCGAGTGACCGATTCCGGGCCATTCGACCAGCTTCAGATCCAGCGCTTGAAGAAACGCAAGCTTATGTTGAAGGACGAGATCTCGAAGCTCGAAAGCCGGCTGCTGCCGGACATTATCGCCTGAGCCCGGAAACGACCTTCGGGCGCCAAGCGGCGGAGCCCGTTCAGGCTTCGTCGGCGGGTGTTTTGTGGCCGTGCTTTTGGGCGTACATCGCGCGGTCGGCCGCATCGAGCGCCTCGTGGGCTTCTTGCCCGGCCGCGAGAGAATGCACACCATAAGATGCGCGAATCCGTAGCTCCATGCCGTTCCACTCGAGGGCGCTCCCCTCGATCGCGTCGGACAGCGACCGGCCTTTGGCTGCCGCCTCGTCGCCGCCAGCCTGGGCGAGAATGACGCCGAACTCGTCGCCGCCCAGCCGACCGACCACGTCGGAGCTGCGCACGTTCGCCATGAGCACCTTGGCAACATGGGTGATCACCGCATCGCCGGCGGCGTGGCCGTGCCGATCGTTGATGTCTTTCAAGCCGTTCACGTCGAAATAGAGGATCGCGCTGGAGGCGCCGTAGCGCTCCGAAAATGCCATGATCCGCGACAGCTCTCTGACGAAGGCTCGGCGGTTGAGGACCGGGGTCAGGGCATCCTGGTCCGCCAGATGCTCCAGATGGTCGACGCGCCGCCGCGCGCGCTCGAGCTCTTCGCGCAGGTGCTGCACCTCGGCCATGAGCTGATCGATCGCTTCGCGGACCTTCGGCGTCAGATCCGACGCCGGTATGCCGAGGACGGTGGCCTCGTCAGGCGCACGGACGGCGCCGGCCGTGCCGACCCGCGCGATCTCTCCCAGTCCCTGTGCAGGCCCGGAAGGGCTGGGCGCCGCGACGCCGGCGTAGGGATTGGGATAACCGGTCTTGCGGACTTTCATCGCCGCGAAAGCCTTCAAATGTTTGAAGTATCTACTCCCGGAGCGCCGGACTCCTATAGAGGCCGGACCATACCGTTACGGTGGTAAAGGGAACGTTCACGCTTTGCAAGTCGAGGCGGTCAGGATCGGCGCTATCCGAGCCGGGCGTCCAGCTTGCCTCGCCTCCACGGAGCCCTGATAATGCGCGCCCTTCAGGCAGCGGGGACCTCCTGAGCCGGCCCTGGCCAGGGGCTTCGGCCAGGGGCTTCGGACAGGGGCTTCGGAGAGGGGCTTCGGAGAGGGGCTTCGGAGAGGGCCATGAGCGACGATCCGCCGATGGTTGGCATTATCATGGGCAGCCAATCGGACTGGCCCACGCTGCGTCATGCCGCCGAGACCCTGGGCGCGCTCGCGGTGCCCCACGAGACCCGCATCGTCTCGGCTCACCGTACGCCCCGCCGTATGGTCGACTACGCCGAGAGCGCCCGCGGCCGCGGGCTCAAGGTGATCATCGCGGGCGCCGGGGGCGCGGCCCATCTGCCCGGCATGGTGGCCGCCAATACGAGCCTGCCGGTCTTCGGCGTACCGGTCGAAAGCAAGGCGCTGAGCGGCCTGGACAGCCTGCTGTCGATCGTACAGATGCCGGGCGGCGTACCGGTCGGCACGCTCGCGATCGGCCGCGCCGGCGCGATCAACGCGGCGCTGCTGGCCGCCGCCGTCATCGCTCTCGGCGATCCGACGGTAGCGGCGGCCCTGGAGGCCTGGCGCCAGCGCCAGACCGAGGCGGTCGCGCTCGAGCCCGCCGACGAACCCTAGGCACCCATGCCAACGTCCAACCGAGACTCCCTGGCGCCCGGTTCCGTGATCGGCATCCTCGGCGGCGGGCAGCTCGGCCGCATGGCCGCCTTGGCCGCCGCGCGGCTCGGCTATCGCTGCCACATCTTCTGCCCGGAGGCCGGCGCACCGGCGAGCCAGGTGACCGACCTGACGACACGGGCCGACTACACGGACGAGGCGGCGCTCGCCGCCTTCGCCGAGGCGGTCGACGCGGTCACGCTGGAGTTCGAGAACATCCCGGCGGCAAGCGCCGCGTTCCTGGCCGAGCGCGTGCCCCTGCGGCCGCGGCCGGAGATCCTGAGCATCTGCCAGAACCGCTTGCGCGAGAAGGACTTCTGTAATGCCAACGGCGTGCCGACGACGCGCTACGCCGAAGTCAGCGGGCCCGACGCGCTGGATCGTGTCG
>JAKSDN010001303.1 GCA_022360075.1 Kiloniellales bacterium
AATGCGCCGAGCCGGTCACCGGGTCCTCGGGGATGCCGGCGGCCGGCGCGAAGTAGCGCGAGACGAAGTCGACGGCCGATCCGGGTGCGGTCACGATCAGGCCATCGGACGGCAAGGCGGCGACCTTCGCCATGTCGGGCGCCACGGCCGCGACCGCGGCTTCGCTGGCCAGCACGGCCATGCTCTTGCTCGCCCGCCAAACTTCCGAGGGCTCCCGCCCCAGAGCGGCTGCGACCGCCGTCAGCGCGTCGCGGTCGCCGAGGCGCCGCCCCGGCTGGGCCGGGAAATCGAGCGTGTAGGACTCGCCCTGCCGCATGACTCGCAGCGGCCCGCTCGCGCTCTCGAAGGCGATCTCGTCGAGCTCGGGGTGCAACCGCGTGCAGATCACATGGGCCGAGGCCAGGGTGGCGTGGCCGCAGAGATCGGCCTCGCAGACCGGCGTGAACCAGCGGATTGCGTAGCCCTTCCCGTTCGGCACCAGGAACGCGGTCTCGGAGAGGTTGTTCTCCGCGGCGATCGCCTGCATCACCGCCTCGGGCAGCCAGGCCTCGAGCGGACAGACCGCCGCCGGATTGCCCGCGAAGACCCGGTCGGTGAAGGCGTCGAGCTTATAGAGCGGCAGTTCCATGCAGGGCCTCTTGCAAGTCTTCGCGTCGTGAATTCGTCGCGAGCTCCGGCACGCGGATCACGCCTTCCATATAGGGCACGACGCGGCCCGAGATGATCACCCGCTCGCCGCGATGCTCCAGGCCGAGCGCGCCGCCGCGCGGCGAGAGCTGACGGGCTTCGAGGCGATCCTTGCCGAGCCGGCGCGCCCAGTAGGGGGTCAGCATGGAATGGGCCGAGCCGGTCACCGGGTCCTCGGCCGGAATGCCGGCGCCCGGCGCGAAGAAGCGCGAGACGAAATCGACCTCGACCCCTGGCGCGGTGACGATGACGCCGCGGGTCGGCAGCGCGGCCAGCTTGGCCATGTCGGGCGCGAGCGCGCGGATCTCGGCCTCGCTGCTGAACACGGCCATGAAGTCCATGTCCTGCCAGAGCTCGCTCGGGCGCGCGCCGAGCCCCTCCGTGACCGCCGCCAGCGCTTCGCAGGGCGCGCACTTGAGGGCGGGGAAATCCATCGCGTAGAGCGCGCCGTCGCGCGTGACCTCGAGCGGGCCGCTGCGAGAATGAAAGCGCATATTGTCACGCCCCGGCTCCAGGTATTCGCTGATCACGAAAGCCGAGCCCAAAGTCGCGTGGCCGCAGAGATCGACCTCGTAGACCGGGGTGAACCAGCGCAGCTCGTAGTCGCTGTCCCGGCGCACCAGGAAGGCGGTCTCGGAGAGGTTGTTCTCCGAAGCGATGGCCTGCAGCAGCGCGTCGGGCAGCCAGTCCTC
>JAKSDN010000645.1 GCA_022360075.1 Kiloniellales bacterium
CCACTCGCTCACGGCCTTGCTGGCCGGCCTGGCGGACATCCTCTCGAACCAGGCCGTGATTCGCGAGTGCTTCTTCCAGACCTGTTCCGGAATGATGTTGCCGGCGTCGTGGGAGACGAGCTCGTGGAACGCGGCCAGATCGGCATAGCTGACCTCGTCGCCGCAAACATAGGCGCGGTCCTTGAGCCAATAGCTCTCCATGACGTCCATCGACTCGTAGAGAACGTGGTAGCCCTTCCGGCGCTCCGCCGTGAAATCCTTGTCCGAGCCGTAGATCATCGGCGCGAAGACGGTCCAGTGGAACGCGCCCCCGCCCAGGCGCAGCGTGTAGGCATACCACTGCACGAACTGATTGATCTGCGCGCGTTCGCGCAACGTGGACCCGAACCAGTGGCTGGGACAGTCGAACTTTTCGTTCAGGTAGCGCCCGATGGCGACGTTCTCCCAAACGGTGAAATCGCCATCGACGAGGATCGGAACCTGTCCGGTGGGGTTGTACCTGTCCCTGAATTCCTGCGTCTCGTTGATGTTCGTCGTGATGTCGACGACTTCGTCCTCGAAGGGGATATCGTTCTCGATCATGAACTGCCGTGCCGAGCGACAGGGCTGGGATGCGGGGTGATGCAGGTAGCGCAGCTTCGAACTCATAGCGGTCTCCTCCCTGTTGACGGGTGGATTCTTGAAAAGGTCGATCCACTCCGATTGTCGCTTTTGCCTGTGGTGGCCAGAACTGACCGGCAGGATGCGATTTCACCGCTTCCATCCGGTTTTGAGCCCCAAAAAAAGGTTAACAATGCTCGACACAGATCGTCAATCAGATTACAGGAAAGTACATCACTGTATAGGACAAGGTGAGGCACCGTTGGTCACGACCCGGCCCGACCCCAATTCGGATCTCCTGAACATCAAGGAGGCCGCCGCCCTGCTGAAGGTCAGCGAGGCGTCGTTACGGCGTTGGACCAATGCGGGCCGGCTTGCCTGCCTGCGCCTGGGCGCCAAGCGCGAGCGCCGGTTCCGGCGCGCAGACCTGATGGCGTTCCTCGAAGAGCGCGAGGGGGCCGCGGCGCCGTCAGCCGCCGCTCGACCGAGCGAGGTGGTGCTGGAAGGCATCGCGATCGAGTACGGCAACCACATCTGCACCCTCTATGAGAACGATCTCGGCCGGCTCAAATGGTCGGTCCCCTTCCTCGCCGACGGACTGCGCCACGGCGAGGGCTGCTTTCTGATTGCCACGGAAGCGGTTCGCGACGAGATCCTAAGCCACATCGGCGAGGCCTATGACGGACTGCCGCAGGCCTTGGACCGAGGTCAGCTCGTTCTGAGCGACGGCATCGCCGACGGCGAAGCCATGTGCCGCTTCGTGGAGCACAGCCTGGTCATGGCGACCCGTTCGGGCCTGCGGTCCTTCAGGCTGCTCGGCGACATGACCTGGTGCTTGCACCAAGGCATGAACTACGACGAGCTGATCGCTTACGAGGTTCGCTATAACTACGCCGTCGCGCGCCAGTTCCCGCTGGTCAGCGTCTGCCAATACGATGTGCGCGATTTCTCCGGCCGCGCCGTCCTGAACGCGCTGAAGTGCCACGAGGACACCTTCAACTACCCGCTTTCCCGCTTCCTGGCGCTGTAAGCCCTGGCGTATCGCGGTGTCGCGCCCCTGAGAGTCTAACTCGAAACGAATTCTGTAAGATCAATAAGTTGCCACACTCAGTTTGTCATCACCGGGCTTGACCCGGTGATCCAGAGTGGCGCCCGGGTCAAGCGATGTCTGGATTGCCGGATCAAGTCCGGTAGATGACAAAGGGTCCGACCGACGCCGTATGCGGCTCCTGGCGGACCGTCGGGCGAGAAGGATACTCAAGCCGCTCACTTGACGTCAGCAACCAGCGTTTCCGCGCGGGCGATCACCTCGTCCTGCCAGGGCTCGAGCTCTTGCCCCGCGAGGGTCGCCAGATAGTCCGGGAGGTAGGGATCTTCGGCCGGCGTCCTGTGTCCCGACAGGGTCTCGACCGTCGCCAGGCCGCACCAGGGAACGTAGACCTGGGAATAGCCGCCCTCGTGGCACATGAGCAGACGCCCCCCGCAGAGCCGGTCGGCCGCTTCCATGAGCACGCCGGTCATCGCTCGAAAGGTCTCCGAGGTGCACATCTGCCGACCGAGCGGGTCCATGGCGTTGGCATCGAAGCCGGACGGCACGACGATCACGTCGGGCTTGAAACGCTCGAGCGCGGGCACCACCACGCGCCGGACGGTCTCGACATAGGCCCCGTGCCCCGAGCCGGCGGGCAGCGGCACGTTGATGTTGTAGCCCATGCCCGGTCCGGTGCCGCGCTCGTCCATGCCGCCGCTGTCCTGCGGGTAATAGTTGTCCTGATGCAAGCTGATCGTCAGCACGTCGTCCCGGTCGTAGAAGGCCTTTTGCGCGCCGTTGCCGTGGTGGACATCCCAGTCGAAGGTCGCGACGCGCTGCAGCCCCCGCTCGGCGAAGCCGTGCAGGACGGCGATCACCACGTTAGCGAAAATGCAGAAGCCGCGCCCGCGGTCGGCCTCGGCGTGATGGCCCGGCGGCCGGTTGAGCACGTAGGCGTTGCCGACGCTGCCTGCCAAGACCGCGTCGAGCCCGACGATGCATCCGCCGGCGGACAGCCGTGCGATGTCGAAGCTGTCGGGGCCGATCGGCGCCAGCTCTCCGGCATCGCCGTAGCCGGCCTCGCTCATCTCCTTCACGGCCTTGAGGTAGTCCGGCGTGTGAAAGCGCAGCAGCTCGTCCTCGCTGGCGTGGCGCGGCGTCAGCGGTGCGAGCTGTTCGGCGAGTCCGGAAACCTCGATCAGCGAGCGGAAGCGGCGCTTCGAGGGCACGCTCTCGATGTGGTTGTCCGGCTCCACGTATCCCCCGGCCGGAATCTGCCCGGCCGCGATGCCGGTGGAATGCCACATGTAGCGTTCATGCCAAAGGAAACCGGTCGCCATGCTTCGCGCTCCGCTACCTGTCGGACGTCGAGCGGCCTTCGCCCCCTCGCCGCGCCGAGACCATCTCTTCCAAGCCCGAGTGGGTGAATTAACCAGGCAAATTTAACATTTTCAGTCAATAGAGGTTATGCTCTATTGAACCAGGATGCAAACCGAACCGCGCCAGGCTCCTATCATATCTGAATCTCGCTTAGAAACTGGCAAACATGAACATCCAGATGACGGCGCCGAACCAAATGACAGCTCGGGAGATGGCTGCCGCCATAAGGGACGGCCGGGCCACCAGTGTCGATCTGGTATCAAGCTGCATCGAAACCGTCAAAAGCCACAATAAAACAGTCAACGCCTTCTGCCAGCTCTGGGAGACCGAAGCCCTCGCCGCCGCCGAAGCCACCGACCGCGCCCGGGCCCAGGGCAAGGACCTGAGGCCGCTCGAGGGCGTGCCCGTTGCGGTCAAGGACCTGCTGGACATGGCGGGGACCCGCACGGAACGCGGTAGCCGGCTCTACCAAGGCGCGGTCTCGCAGCGCGACGCGCCGGCGGTTCGTCGGCTCAAGGCGACGGGCGCCATCTTCATCGGCAAGACCACGACCTCGGAGCTCGGCTGGACCGGCGCCGGCCGCTCGCCGCTCGCCGGCGCGACGCGGACGCCCTGGAACCCGGCGCTCACAAGCGGCGGCTCCTCCGCCGGCTCGGCCGCGGCTCTCGCCGCGCGCATGGTACCGCTGGCTCTCGGCTCCGACGCCGGCGGTTCGGTGCGCATTCCGGCCGCCTTCTGCGGTGTGTTCGCACTCAAAGGCCATCTCGGCCGCATCCCTCACGCGCCCTGGTCGGCGACGGAGAGCTTGAGCTGCGTCGGTCCCATGAGCCTGTCGGTCGACGACAGCGCGCTCGCCTTCGACCTTCTCAAAGGCCCGGATCCTAGGGACCACCTGAGCCTGCCCGCCGAGGACGAGAGCTACCTCGACGCCTGCGACCGGCCGCTGGACGGCCTTCGGCTCGGCTTTGCCGAGACGCTATTCGGCGTCTCCGTAGAGCCGGCCGTAGCGGAGACCGTCGCGCAGGCGGTGGAGCGCATCGCGGCTTCCCTGCCGGTGCGGCTGAGCCGCACCGCGCCCGACTGGCCCGACATGACCGACGTCTTCGAGATCCTTTGGACGGTCGGCCGCGGCCACACCAACCGCGACCGCGCGGCGGGCCGGCTCGATACGCTCGACCCGGGGCTTGCACGCATGATCTCCGAATGCGAGCGTTTCTCGGCGCGCGACTACGTGATGGCGCTGAAAGCGCGAGCCGATTTCACGGCGCAGGTCGGAACCCTCTTCGAAGAGATCGATCTCTTGCTGCTTCCCACCATGCCGGTCTTGCCCTTCCCGGCCGATAGTCCCGGACCGCCGGAGCGGATGACCGGCCGCCTCGTCGACTGGGCGGACTGGACCCCCTTCACGCATCCTTTCAACCTGACCATGCAGCCGGCGGCGTCCCTGCCCTGCGGCTTTACCGCGGCGGGGCTGCCCGTCGGCCTGCAGATCGTCGGACCCCGCTTCGGGGAAGCGGCGATCTTTCGGCTTGCGGCCGCGGTCGAACGGCTGATGCCCTGGCGGGATCGCCTGCCGCCCTTGCTTTCGGCCGGGGACGAGGGCTAGGCCGGCGATGTCCGTCACCAGCGAGGGCCGCCGGGCACAGATCATGACCCTGATCAAGGATCAGGGGCGCATCTCCGTGCCGGCGCTGGCCGAGCAGATGAAGGTCTCGCAGGAGACGATCCGGCGCGACCTCAAGCTGCTGGAAGAATCCGGCAGCCTGAGGCGCGTCCACGGCGGTGCCGTCCTGCCGAGCCTGCTGATCGAGCAGCCGGTGACCGAGCGGCTGGGCCTGCACCGCGTGGCCAAGGATCGGATCGCCGCCAAGGCCGTCGAGCTGATCCAAGAGGATATGTCGCTCTTCCTCGACCCGAGCTCCACGGCGATCGCGCTCGCCCATGCCCTGGTCGGCTTTCACAAGCTCACCATCGTGACCAACTCCCTCGAGGTCGCGCGGATCGTCGGCGAGCGCTCGAGCAACCGGCTCATCGTCATCGGCGGGCTCTACAAGCGGGAGGACGCGGCCATGTTCGGCTTCGATCCGCCGGTCCAGTCGGCGCGCTATCGCTACGACATCGTCTTCAGCGGCATAGCGGCGATCACCGCCGGCCACGGCCTGATGGACTACGAAGAGGAGGAGGCGCAGTTGCGCCGCGCGCTCGTGCCGGCGGCGCGCCGCTACGTCATCCTGGCCGACAAGAGCAAGTTCAATTGCATGGCCTTCATCCAGGCGCTCACCTTCGACGACGTCACGGACCTGATCACCGACGAGGCACCGCCGCGCGACATTGTAGAGGCGCTGGGGACCGCCGACGTGACGCTTCACCTGGCGGGCCGGCGACACCGGTCGGCCGACTAGAGATAGGGGTCGGATAGCGATGGCAACCGGGACGAAGACGAACCGCTCGCCGGCCGAGGCCCTGGCCGCGGTCTTGGCCCGCCGGGGAATGGTCCAGGGCGTCGAGATAGAGCTCGCCGCTCCCCCAGTAGCCTCGCCGGTGCACCGCGGCGTGGCCCATCACTGCTATCGCGTCGCCGCGCCGGGCCAGGCACCGCTCTTCTGCAAGCTGCCGGCGGCCGACCAGGATGGCCTGATGGATGCCGCCGCCGCGGCCGAGATGGCGGCGCTGGCCGGCGACACTGCCGTCGCCCCGCCGGTCGCCTGGTTCGACGCGGAAAGCGACGTTCTCGCCACGCGTTGGCTCGAGGGGGACTGGCGCTATGCCAGGGTCGAGGACCTGCGCCAGCCGGAGCGTCTGCGCGTCGTCTTCGCCCGCTTGCAAGCCCTGCACCGGGCGCCGCCGCCGTCAGGCGCCACGCGGCACGATCCGAGGGCCCGGCTGAGCCGGCAAGACAAGATCCTGCGCGACTTGCCGGTCGAGCGGCCGCCGAACTACGACTGGCTCCTGGACCAGGCGGCGAGCGCGCTTAGCGCGCTCAAGCCGGAGCGGGCGCCTGCCGTGCCCTGCCACCTCGGCACGATCGCCTCCAACGTCATGCTGGGCCCCGACGACGCGCTGCTGCTGGTCGACTTCGACCAGGCCGGGCTGAGCGAGCCGCTGCACGACCTCGGAATTCTCCTGACCGAAGCCTTCGACTTCGAGGACGAATGGGCCGACGCTCTCGCCCCGCACTACGGCGCGCAGACCGCGCAGGTGGTTCATCGTGCCCGCCTCTGGGGCTTGGTCGACGATCTTTCCTGGGCACAGTGGGCGCTGATCTGCCACGCCCGCGCGCAGCGCAGCGAGATCGAGTACTTCAAGTACGCGAGCTGGCGCTTCATGCGCGCCACCTTGACGGCCGCCGACTGGACCTTCGAGCGGCGCTTGAGACAAGCCTGATCCCAC
>JAKSDN010001241.1 GCA_022360075.1 Kiloniellales bacterium
ATGGCGACGTCGCGCTTCTTCGGCGCCACGTCGTTGACCACCTTGTCGCCGATCGCGATCTCGCCCTCGGTGATGTCCTCGAGGCCGGCGATCATGCGCAGTAGCGTCGACTTGCCGCAGCCCGAGGGGCCGACCAGCACGACGAACTCGCCGTCCTCGATCGCGACCGAGACGCCGTGGATGACGGCGGCCTCCTCGAAGGACTTGTGCACCGCGCGGATGGTGACGGATGCCATGGCCTCTCCCCCGATCAGCCCTTGACCGCGCCGAGCGTCAGGCCGCGCACGATGTAGCGCTGGGCGAGCAGCGCGATCAGCACCGGCGGGATCATGGCGATCAGCGAGCGCACGGCGACGAACCAGAACTGGACGCCCCGGGTGTCCACGCCGCCGGCGATGTGCACGGGCATGGTCGCGGCCTCCTTGACCGTGAGGATCACGGCGAAGAGGTACTCGTTCCAGGCGAAGGCGAACATGATCAGCGCCGCCGCCGCGATCGCCGGCAGCGCGAGCGGCAAGGCCACCAGGAAGAAGGCGACGAAGTGCGAGCCGCCGTCCACCAGAACTGCCTCCTCAAGCTCGATCGGCAGGTCCTGGAAAGTCTGGCGCACGATCACCACGACGAAGGGCAAGATGAAGGTGGCGTTGACCAGGATCAGCGCCGTGCGCGTGTCCAGCAGGTTCAGCGAGGAGAAGACGATGAAGAAGGGCACCGCCGTTGCGACCGGCGGCAGGACGCGCTGCGAGAGGAACCAGATGGTCAGGTCCTTGTTCTTGATGCGCCGGAAGCGAAAGCGCGCCAGCGCGTAGGCCGCAGGCAGGCCGAGGGCGAGGGCGATCAGCACCGAGGCGACGGCGATCACCAAGCTGTTGCCGAAGGCATCGTAGGCTTCCGGCACCGAGGCCTGCTTGATCCAGTTTTCCAGCGTCGGGGTGAAGTCGAGGAAGGGCACGCCGAGCCCCGCGACCGTGAAGGTCTCGGCCGGCGTGCGCAGGCTGTTCGAGATCGCCCAATAGATCGGGAAGAAGAACAGCAGCGCGATGAAGAGCGCGACCAGGGAATAGAGCGCATCGGCGACGCTGGCGCGCTTGCGCCGCTTGCCGGCGCGGGCTGCCACGGCGCTAGACATAGCTGCGCCTGAGCTGTCGGAAGAACAGGGTGACCACGATCATCACCACGATCAGCAGCAGATAGGCCATGGCCGAGGCGTAGCCGAAGTCGTTCAGCTTGAAGCCGCGCGTGAAGGCCAGGTAGGTGTAGGACTGCGTCGCGATCCCCGGCCCGCCCTTGGTGAGTGTCGCGATGATGTCGAAGAGCTTGAGGGATTCGGCGAGCCGGAGCAGCAGCACGATGATGATCGCCGGCTGCATCATCGGCAGCACCACGATGCGCCAGAGATCGAAGGTCGAGCTGCTGTCGAGGCGCGCGCACTCGATGAGGTCGTCGGGAATGCCTTGTAGGGCAGCCAGGAAGACGAGGAAGCAGAAGGGCGTCCACTGCCAGATGTCGACGATGATGACCGAAACCAGCGCCCAGTCGGGATGCGACAGCCAGGGTATGCCCAGGAACTCGAGCGGCCCGCCGATCTCGTAGAAAACCGTGAAGAAGAGATAGCCGACGGCAATGGGCGTGGCGAAGATCGGCAGGATCATCACCGTCCGCAGCACCGGCCGCGCGAAGATGTGGCGATTGAAGAGGAAGGCGAGCATGAAGCCGAGCGCGAGCTCGATCGTCACCGCGACGACGACGAAGATCGTCGTCACCCGCACTGCCTCTCGCACCTCCTCGTCGCCGAAGGCGCGCACGAAGTTGGCGAAGTTGTTCCAGGTGAAGTTGGTCTGAAGCTCGCGGTGCACGACGGTTCTGGTGCGCGGCTGGCCGTTCGACTTCAGCACGGGGTTGCCGGCTTCATCCAGCACCGCGACCTTCTCGCGGCCCGTCACAACCACCTTGCGATCGACCTCGTGGAAGCTGAGGAAGAGCGAGTAGCCGAGCGGGAAGACCGTGAAGGCGAGCACCCAGAAGACCGCCGGCAGCAGGAAGACGAACTTGACGTTATGGGTCCAGCGGATCATGGCCGGTCGGGGTGGATTGATGTGCCGCCTGCGCCGTCATTGCGAGCGCAGCGAAGCAATCCAGTCGGCCGCCGCCTGAGCGCTGGCTCTGGATTGCCGCGCCGGCTCTCGCCGGCTCGCAATGACGGTAGGAGGGTCGATGTCATTCGGAGTAGCCGGAAGGAACACCTGGAACGCCATCGTGCGTGCTTCGAGACGCCCGCCAAGGCGGGCTCCTCAGCATGAGGTATCTTCTTTATGCCATCCTCGATTGACCTCATCCTGAGGAGCATCCGAAGGATGCGTCTCGAAGGACGCAGGATGGTGCTGCAGCCAATTCATAGCGCCGCCGCCGCGCCCGAATGGCCTCTCGCCACCCGGGCGTCGCCCCTCAAACCCAACCCTATCCCTCGAAGCCGATCGCTTCCTG
>JAKSDN010001304.1 GCA_022360075.1 Kiloniellales bacterium
CCTTCTCGAACCTCTCGATCAGCCTGATCCGCCACCAGGTGCCGGGCAACATCCGCATCATCGTGCAGATGGTGATCATCGCCTCGCTGGTGATCGTCGTGGACGAGATCCTCAAGGCCTTCGCCTACGAGATCTCCAAGACCCTGTCGGTGTTCGTCGGCTTGATCATCACCAACTGCAGCGTGGTGGTCCGAGCCGAAGCCTATGCCATGCAGAACACGCCCTGGATGAGCTTCCTCGACGGTATCGGCAACGGGCTCGGCTACAGCGCGATTCTGATCGGCGTGGCCGTCATTCGCGAGCTGTTCGGCGCCGGCACGCTGCTCGGCCTGGAGATCCTGCCTGCGGTGGCCAACGGCGGCTGGTACGAGCCCAACGGCCTGCTGCTGCTGCCGCCGAGCGCCTTTTTCATCATCGGCGGCTTCATCTGGATCTTGCGTGCGGTGAAGACACGACAGCGCGAAAAAGTCGATTACCGGATCATGGACGCGCAGGTCAGCGAGCATCCCTGATGGAAGCCTATCTCAGCCTCTTCGTTAAGGTCATCTTCGTCGAGAACCTGGCGCTCGCGTTCTTCCTCGGCATGTGCACCTTCCTGGCCGTGTCGAAGAAGATCGAGACCGCCTTCGGTCTCGGCGTGGCCGTGACCGTCGTGCAGGCGATCACGGTGCCGGTCAACAACCTGATCCTGACCGGCTTGTTGAAGCCCGGTGCCTTGTCCTGGCTCGGGCTCGGCGGCACCGACCTGACTTTCCTCGGCCTGATCAGCTACATCGGCGTGATCGCGGCGATGGTGCAGATTCTGGAGATGACGCTCGATCGCTTCTTTCCGGCTCTCTACCACGCGCTCGGCGTCTTCCTGCCGTTGATCACGGTGAACTGCGCGATCCTCGGCGGCTCGCTGTTCATGGTGGAGCGCGACTACGATTTCGGCGAGAGCGTGGTCTACGGCGTGGGCTCCGGCTTCGGCTGGGCCCTGGCTATCGTGGCGCTGGCCGGCCTGCGCGAGAAGCTCAAGTACAGCGACGTGCCGCCAGCTCTGGAGGGCCTGGGCATCGCCTTCATGACGACCGGCCTCATGTCGCTGGCCTTCATGTCGTTCTCAGGCGTCCAGCTCTGAGGTGCGCGGGCCATGGAAAACTTCGTCATGGGGGTCCTGCTCTTCACGATCGTCATCCTGGCGCTCGTGGGACTCATCATCTTCGCCCGCTCGAAGCTGGTCGCGAGCGGCGCGGTCGAAATCCTGATCAACGACGAGCGCACGATCAAGGTGCCGGCCGGTGGCAAGCTGCTGGCCGCGCTGGCCGGCGAGAGCCTCTTCGTCGCCTCGGCCTGCGGCGGCGGCGGAACCTGCGCCCAGTGCCGGGTCAAGATTTTCGAGGGTGGCGGGTCGATCCTGCCGACCGAGCTCTCGCATATCACCAAGCGCGAAGCGCGCGAAGGCGACCGGCTGTCCTGCCAGGTGTCCGTCAAGCAGCCGATGAAGATCCGCATACCGGACGAGGTCTTCGGCGTGAAGAAGTGGCGCTGCCGCGTGCGCTCCAACGATAACGTCGCAACCTTCATCAAATGCCCGATACTGGAGCTTCCGGAAGGAGAAGACGTCAACTTCCGCGCCGGCGGCTACATCCAAATCGAATGCCCGCCCTATCAGCTCGGCTTCCGAGAGTTCGATGTCGCCGAGGAGTATCGGGAGGATTGGGACAAGTTCAATCTCTGGGACCTGCACGTCAACAATAGCGAGCATGTGATGCGCGCCTATTCCATGGCGAACTATCCGGAGGAGCGGGGCATGATCATGCTCAACGTGCGCATCGCCACGCCTCCGCCGCATGCCGATCCGGCCAAGGTGCCGCCCGGTCTCATGTCCTCCTACGTCTTCAACCTGAAGCCGGGCGACGAGGTGACGATCTCGGGGCCCTTCGGCGAGTTCTTCGCGCGCGACACGGACCGGGAGATGGTGTTCATCGGCGGCGGTGCCGGCATGGCGCCCATGCGCTCGCACATCTTCGACCAGCTGATGCGGCTCAAGAGCAAGCGCAAGATATCCTTCTGGTACGGCGCGCGCAGCCGGCGCGAGATGTTCTTCGTCGAGGACTTCGACAAGCTTCAGGAGGAGAACGAGAACTTCAAATGGTACGTCGCCTTGTCGGACCCGCAGCCCGACGACAACTGGGATGGCTACACCGGGTTCATTCACAACGTTTTGTACGAGAACTATCTGAAGACCCACCCGGCGCCGGAAGAGTGCGAATACTACTTGTGCGGCCCACCGATCATGAACGAGTCGGTGATCAACATGCTGCTTGAGCTGGGTGTCGAGCGCGAGGACATCATGCTCGACGACTTTGGCGGCTAGCCGGGACGGACGAGTGAAGGGCTTCAGTCCATGCTAATACAGACCATCGTCATTGCCTTTATCGTCCTGCTGCTGGTGGTCGTCGGCATGGCGGTCGGCGTGATCTTCACGGGTCGCCGCATCACTGGAAGTTGCGGCGGATTGAGCGCCATCGAGGGCACTGACCGATGCGGGGTCTGCGGACAGGAATTGCGCGCGGGACCGCCGAGCGACTGCGGCAAACGGGTCTGAGCGAGACTCAGAGTCGCAGCTCGAAGAAGGCCACGACGACAAAACAAGCCAAGCACAAGCTGCCGAACAGTAAGCGCCGTTTCGGGCCCTTGGGCGAGTCATCGCGCCAGGCGTCGAGGAACTTGCGGCCGGCTATGACGAAGAGCGCCAGGACCACGATATAGAAGTAGCGTATCGGCTCCATTGCTCCTCGCGCGCACTCTGACCTAAGCTTCATTCCTCCGGCAGGTAGATGTCGAACTCATCCCGGCTTTGGCTCCTGCGCCCCGGCTGTGCATTGGGACGTCAGGTTCCTCCACCAATCCTGTACTTGCGCCAAAGTATCCGCCTTCGACTGCCCCGCCTCTTGTTTCTTCAGGACCCCGGCCATTCGTTTCTCAGTGAATAGCGAACACCTCATAGATCCATCTCCCTCTCATCCCACAGACTCTACAAGTTTGTGGAGGAATTTCAGAGGCAAAGGTCGCGCCTCTTGCAGGGCAAGGCCGTCTCCGGTCCCGGAGGACTATTCCGAAACTGGGGTGTCGAACGGGCGATGAGCCTGAATTCGACAGGGTCGTGTCTCGAGAGTTGGTGTAAGAGCGGCGGCTTTGCCTAGTGTCCCAGGGCGTGGTGTATGAGCAGCTTCGGCGGGCGCGGACGGCTTGAGTTCTGGAATGGCGCCGCGGGGACCGCACCCGCCGAAGCACCTCCGACACCACGCCATGGGACCCTAGTTTGGTTGCCTTCGATCGAAAGGGCCAGGGGGCGGACATCGACACAGCATCTCACCTCGCATCTCGACAATCGCAATATTTGTGATATATCAGTGATGTTTCAATCGCGATTTCGATGGAGGATCGCTGTGTCGATGCAATTGGAGCGGTCAACGCTGCTTGAAGCTTACCGACTGATGCGCACGATCCGTGCGTTCGAAGAGCGAATGAACGTCGAGTTCGCCAATGGCAACATCCCCGGCATGTTGCATTTGTCGACCGGTCAGGAGGCTGTCGCCGCCGGCGTCTGCATGAACCTGCGGGTTTCGGACTACATTGCCTCCACACATCGTGGCCATGGTCACTCCATCGCGAAAGGGTGCGACGTCGCCGGCATGGTGCTGGAGATTTTCGCCAAGGCCGGCGGCCTTTGTGCCGGCAAGGGCGGTTCGATGCACATCGCCGATTTCGACCAGGGCATGCTCGGGGCCAATGCCATCGTCGGCGGTAGCCCGCCGCTGGCGATCGGCGGCGCGCTGTCGGCCAAGGTAAAGGGCGAGGACACCGTCAGCGTTGCCTTTGCCGGTGACGGGGCGGCGAACCAGGGCACCACATTCGAAGCCATGAACATGGCGGTCGTGCTGCAATTGCCAGCGATATTCGTTTTCGAGAACAACGGTTTCGGGGAAGGCATGACCGCCGACTTTGCGGTTGGCTCGAAAGACATCGCGGGTCGGGCCCGCGGCTTTGGAATGCCGTCCGTCGCCGTCGACGGCACCGATTTCTTCGCCGTCCACGCCGCCATGGGCGAGGCGGTTGATCGTGCCCGGGCCGGTGGCGGGCCGAGTGCCATCGAGGCGCGCTGCGTTCGTTTCCACGGCCATTTCGTCGGTGATCCACAGCGCTATCGCACCCGCGAGGAAATGGCAGAAACGCGCGAATCCAAGGATCCGATACGGATTTTCAGGACCAAGGTGGTGGCGGCGGGTTTGCTCGAGCAGGCCCAGATTGAGCAGCTCGACACGGACGCCGAGGCGCTCGTCGAGCACGCGGTTCAAGCGGCCCTGGATGCCCCGGCCCCGCCGCTTGAGGCGCTCCATACCGACGTCTACGCAGCCTATTAGGAGACCGATCGCATGGCGAAGTCATCGATGCGCGAGGCGCTCAACGACGCGATGCGTCAGGAAATGCGACGCGATCCAAACGTCATCGTGATCGGCGAGGATGTCGCAGGCGGCGCCGGGGGCGAGGGAGAAGCCGATGCGTTCGGCGGCGTGCTCGGCGTCACCAAGGGACTTTACGGCGAGTTCGGCCCACTGCGGGTGATCGACACGCCGATCACGGAAAGCGCGATCATGGGGGCGGCGGCCGGTGCTGCGGTCACCGGGTTGCGACCGATAGCGGAACTGATGTTCGTCGACTTCATCGGCGTCTGCTTCGATCAGATCTTCAACCAGGCCGCCAAGTTCCGCTACATGTTCGGCGGCAAGGCCGCGGCACCGCTGGTCATCCGCGCCATGATGGGCGCCGGCAAGCGGGCCGGCGCCCAGCATTCGCAATGCCTGCATGCCTTGTTCACCCACATTCCGGGGCTCAAAGTCGTCATGCCATCCAATGCCTATGATGCCAAAGGGCTCTTGATCCAGGCGATCCGCGATGACGATCCGGTGATCTTCCTCGAGCACAAGCTGCTCTACGACACGAAAGACGAGGTCCCCGAACAGCCCTACGCGATTCCCTTCGGCGAGGCCAACTTCACGCGCGAGGGCGAGGACGTGACCATCGTCGCGTTCGCCCGCATGGTGCATCTGGCCAATCAGGCCGCCGACAACCTCGCCCGCGCCGGCATCTCGGCGACCGTGATCGATCCGCGTACGACTTCACCGCTCGATGCAGACGCGATCATCGAAAGTGTCGAGGAAACGGGCCGGCTGGTTGTCGTCGACGAGGCCAATCCGCGTTGCAGCCTGGCGAGCGATGTGGCGGCGCTGGCGGCCGAGCATGCCTTAGACTCCTTGCGCGCGCCGGTGAAGCTGGTGACCGCGCCGCACACACCGGCGCCGTTCGCGCCCAATCTGGAAGACGCCTACTTGCCCAGCGTTGAGAAGATCGAGGCTGTCGCGCGGGCCGTTGTCGGCAAACCGGGTCTTGCGGTCGCATAGCACCTCGACCTGCCCCAAGCGACACGAATCCGAACGAACGCTTGGAGCTCACCGCGCGACTCCGTGGTCGCGAGATGCGCTCCAGCAGGCCCTTTCGCTCGGCTATTCGAGCAAAACCGTCGTCAGCCGGCGCTCGAGGATCAGCAGCAGGAGGACGACGACCGTAGCCAGAAGGAATGGCCATAGCGCCAGCATGATGCGCTCGGGCTTGAGCCCCGACACGGCAGCGGAAACGAACAATCCGGCGCCAACCGGCGGCGTGAGCAGGCCCATGATCAGATTGATGCAGATGACGACGCCGAAATGAACCGGATCAATGCCGTAAACGTTGACGGCGATCGGTAGCAGGATCGGCACGACGATAATCAGCGCGGCGATCGCCTCGATCACCATACCGACGAAGAGCAGGCCGAGATTGACGAGCAGCAGAAAGACGATCGGGTCGCTGGTCAGGCTCTGCAAAAGCTCGGCCACGGCGTGCGGCACCTGTTCGAAGGTGATGACCCAGCCAAACACCTTTGCGGTCGGCACCAGCATCAGCACCATGGCCGACGTCATGGCGGTGCGAACCAGCGCGGGCCAGAGATCGGCCAACGCCAGTTCGCGATAGACGAAGCGGCCGATAAGGGCGGCGGCGAGGGCCGCGACCGCCGCCGATTCGGTCGGCGTGGCGATGCCGCCCAGAATGCTGCCGACGATGACCAAGGGGACCAAGGCGGCCGGCAGGCCGCTCAGGACCAGTTTGAGGCGCAGTCGGAGCGGCCGTTCATCGAGCGTTGGATAACGGTAGAACAGGCCCAGGACGGCGATCACCGCAAAAAAGGCCGCCGTCATCATCAGTCCGGGAATGATGCCGGCCACAAACATGTCGCCAATGGAAATCTGTGCGACGACGCCATAGATCACGAACAGCATGGAGGGCGGAATGACCGGCGACAGCATTCCCGCCGCGGCCGTGGTGGCGACGCTGAAGGATTTGTCGTAGCCGGCGCGTTCCATTTCGGGAACGATCGCCCGTGACATGATGGCGATCTGCGCCAGCGTTGAGCCCAGAATTGCCGCGATGAACATGTTGGCCAGCACATTGATATAGGCGAGTCCGCCCTTCAGCGCCCCAACGAAAGCGGTGGCCATGTCGATCAGGCGCTTGGTTATGCCGCTCTTCTCCATCACTTCGCCGACCAGCATGAACAGCGGCAGCGCCAGCAAACCGTAGCTGTTCAGTCCGTCGAACATCTGTCGCGGGTAGGTGAGAAACAGCACCCAGTTGTCGGTGAGCGCGATGTAGATCGCCGCCGAAAGCGCCAGAACCAGCGAGATGGGCACGCCGATCACCAGCAGGACGGTGAAGGCAAGCGCGACGCTCAACTTAGGGGCCGATTCATGCGCAACCGGCGTCAGGCCGGTCGCCAAACGCGGTGTCGAGGAGATTGGACAGGGCGTGGATCGTTAGATTGATGCTGAAGATCGGCAGAACCAGCCAGATCCAGAACGTGGCAATGCCGAGTGTCGCCGTCGGCTGATCATACATGAAATTGAAGGTGGCCGCGGAAAAGGCGGAGAGTTCAAATCCAAAGGAGGCAAGCGTCAGCGGGTCGTACCAAAGCCAGCACAACACCATCATCAGCACCGCAAAAACGAGCACGAGCAGATCAACCAAAGTGTTGAGCCAGCGCCGCACAGCTCCGGGCACATTGTCGGTTACCAGGGTCACGGCGACCTGTTCGCGAAACTTGAACGTGGCCGAACCGCCGATGAACACCATCCAGATCATGGTGAAGACGGCTGCCTCGTCGATCCAATAGATCGGCGCGTCGATCGAGCGGGTAAAGACGTTTATCAGGATCAGCGTGGCCATCAGGCAGGCTGCCAGACCTGCCAAGAAGCGTTCCGCTGCGCCAAGTCGGGCGCTGAGCTGCTTGAGCGGATTGCGCACGCTTGCCGGATCCTCGGCCCTGGCTCGGAGACGGAGCGGGGCCGCCGGTATTGAGACCGGCAGCCCCGCCGCGATTCAACCTTGCCAGACTACATCGCTTCGGCTTGCGCCCGAAGCTCTTTCAGTACCGGCGCCTTTTCGTTCCAGATCTCGTCCCAAGCGGCGATCTGCTCGGCCAGCGCCTCGCGCGGCACGTCGATGAACTGGACGTCCTGGTCGCGCATCTGCTGCAAATAGTCGGCGTCCTGCGCCATGTACAGCTCGACGGCGGACTGCATCTGCGCTTTCGCCTCCTCGCGGAACATCTTCTGCTCCTCTTCGCTCATGCCGGCCCAGGTACGTGCCGAGACGAGAAAGACAGCCGGGAACATGCTGTGCTTGGTCAGCAGCACGGTATCGGCGTGTTCATAGAACTTGAGCAGCCACAGGCCCTGGATATCCGTGTCGACAGCATCGACCTGGCCATTGGCCATGGCGTCATAGACAGCGGTCAGCGGCATTGGCGTCGGCGCCACTTCGAGAATGCCGTAGAAGTCCTTCAGAGGTTCGAACGGGGTTATACGCATTTTCGCGCCCTTCAGATTATCGACCCCATCGATCTCGGTGCGCGAGGCCATCACCCGCATGCCGGCAAGGGTGTAGCCGAGCGGCACCACTCCCTTGGCCGTTAGTCCCTCCATCAGCTGTTCTCCGACCGGACTGGTCAGCAGCGCGTGGGCTTCCTTCAGATCACCGACCAGATAGGGGGCGAAGAGCGCGGCCAGCTCAGGCACATGGTTCGACAATTCGGCGACCGTTATCACGCCGATGTCCAGCGCGCCTGTCTGCAATTGCTGCACCATTGCTGCTTCATTGCCCAATTGGCCCGATGGAAAAACCGTAGCGGAAAACTTCCCGCCGGTGCTTTCGCCCACCGCGTTCACCGTGTTTTCAGGCACCGTCGCATAGACGTGGCTGCCCGGCGCTATCGTGCCGATCTTCAATTCCTTGGCTACCGACGCCGTGGTTGCGGAAAGCGCCAGTGCGCCGACCAGGACCACGCCGGTCATCAATCTGGTGAACTTCTCGGTTGTCGACATGGCATTTCTCCCTAGCTTGCCTCCCGTCGCCACAAGGACATCCCGCCGCCGCCCAGTGGCATTTGGCGCAAGGGCAGATGCGCGCGCTTTGGCATGGAATAGGCTGTTTTGCGTCGCGTAAATCCTTGAGATATTGTTCATATACTAGTAATATTGCAGTGTCAACCAAAGGGCTTGGAACGCCCTGGCCGCTCCTATTCAAGCCAGTGGAAGCGCAGGCGCGATGGATTTTTCGAACAAGGCGGTGTTGATGACCGGTGCCGGTGGCGGCATTGGTGGAGCGTCCGCCGCGCATTTCGCAGATCTTGGAGCCAGGGTGGCGCTGTGCGACTTGCCCGGCAGCGGCTTGGAGCAACTGGCCAACGGTCTCGAAGGCGGAAGCCGGCGCCATTTGGCGCTTGCCGCCGATCTCACGGATCCCGCCGACATCGATCGCTTGGCCGAACGCTGCGAGCAGCAGTTCGGTCAATTGGATTGCATGGTCACCGCTGCCGGCGTGTTTCCGGAGGCCCCGGTTGAGGCGATGCCGGACGAGGCTTGGCGCGCGGTGTTGGCGGTCAATCTCGACAGCGTCTTCTATCTCTCACGCAGGTTTTCGCCGCTGCTGGCCGATGGCGGGGCCATCGTCAACGTCGCCTCGGTGGCTGCCCATCGCGGTTCGCTGAACCACGCGCACTACGCCGCCGCCAAAGCCGGCGTGCTGGGCCTGACGCGGAGCCTGGCATTGGAGTTCGCGCCGCGGCAGATCCGTGTCAATGCGGTCTCTCCCGGCCTGATCGACACGCCGATGATCCGTGGTCTGATGCAGGCACGGGGCGAGGCTCTGCATTCCGCGATTCCGTTGTCGCGGCTCGGCCAGCCGCAGGAGGTGGCCGGGGCGATCGCCTTTTTGTGCAGCGATTGGGCCAGCTACATCACCGGCCAGACGGTGCACGTCAACGGCGGCTTCCACATGGGCTGACCGCCGGCACGGCCGCCGCTGACAGTGCCGCGGCCTTTTCGGTTGATCTTTGTTTTCGCACTTAATATGTTTGTGATATGTTAGTGGTATCCAAGGCGCTGTCGACTGGACTTGCCGCTCTTTGGCGGCCGACAAGATGGATCAGCCAACAACTCGATAGCGATTGATTCTCATGCTTGCGGGCACGCGAATTCTCGATCTTACCTGGGTGCTCGGCGGCCCGTTCGGCACGCAATTGCTGGCGCAGCTGGGCGCCGAAGTCATCAAGCTGGAACCGCCGGCCGGTGATCTGGCGCGAAAGATCCCACCGCATTTTCATGAAGGGGAATCATCCTTCTTTCTGAGCGCCAATCGCGGCAAGAGCAGCGTCGTCATCGATATCAAGCAGGCGGACGGCTATGCCGTCCTGCTCGATCTGGTGCGCGAGGTCGATGCTGTCGTTTACGGCTTTTCGCCGGAAGTGCCCAAACGGCTGGGTCTCGACCACGAGACACTGGCTAGGACCAATCCGACGATCTGCGTCGGAGAGATCATCGGCATTCATGACGGCCCGCCCTTTTCGAGGACGCCCGCCTTTGATCTGGTCGTCCAGGCGCTTGGCGGCATCATGAGCATCACCGGCGAAACGGATGGCCGGCCGCAGCGGGTCGGGTATCAGATCGCCGATCTGGCCGGCGGCCTTTACTTGGCACTCGGCACGCTGGCCGCGATCCATCGCGCCAAGGCAACGGGCAAGGGCGGCCGGGTCCAGATTTCGCTGCTCGACTGCCAGCTCGCTTTGCTGACCTGGCAGGCCCAGAACTATTTCATCTCCGGCGAGGTGCCGGTAGCGCTGGGCGCCCGCCACGCCATGATCGCGCCAAGCGATGCCTTCCGCGCTGCCGACGGAGAGAATTTCGTCGTTTCGCCGACAGGCGAAGCGTTTTGGTTGAAGTTCTGCGAGGCGATCGGACGAGCCGAACTGGCCGAAGATCCTCTTTTTGCCACG
>JAKSDN010000942.1 GCA_022360075.1 Kiloniellales bacterium
CCCGCATGCCGTGCTGCTGTTGGACGAGATCGAGAAGGCGCATCCCGATCTCTTCAACATCCTGCTGCAGGTGATGGACTACGGCAAACTGACCGACCACAACGGTAAGCGGGTCGATTTCCGCAACGTGATCCTGATCATGACCACGAACGCCGGCGCCGCCGACATGGCCAAGCCCGCCATCGGCTTCGGCCGCGGCCTGCGCGAGGGCGAGGACGAAGAGGCGATCAACCGCATGTTCACGCCGGAGTTCCGCAACCGGCTGGACTCGATCATCGCCTTCAACAACCTGACGCCCGAGGTCATGGGCCGGGTGGTCGACAAGTTCATCATGGAGCTCGAGGCCCAGCTCGGCGACCGCAACGTCGCCATCGAGCTGAGCGATGCGGCCCGCCAGTGGCTGGCCGAGAAGGGCTACGACCCGACCTTCGGCGCGCGCCCCTTGGCCCGCGTGATTCAGGAGAGCGTCAAGAAGCCGCTCGCCGAGGAGCTGCTGTTCGGCAAGCTCGCCAAGGGCGGCGGCGTGAGAGTGGACGTCGAGGGCGCGGCGCTCAGCTTCTCCTATCCCGGCCCGCCCAAGAAGGACGGCGGCCGCTCGGCGCGCAAGAAGGAGAAGACGCCCGAGCCGGTGGAGTGACGGCGGACGGCGTCGAGCGGGGCTGGTCCCTGCTTGCTCGTTCTAAGTCGGAGTATCCCTTGGGACGAGTTCTGTGGCAGCGTTGCACGACCGCGGTGCGTCCTTCGAGACGCGCCTAGAAGGCGCTCCTCAGAGCTTGTGAAAAAATTGACGTGTGGCTGGAATGCAATCCTGCGTCCTTCGAGACGCCCGCCAAGGCGGGCTCCTCAGGATGAGGACATTTCTGTATGCCACCAAAGACTTACCTCATCCTGAGGAGCGCCCTCCAGGGCGCGTCTCGAAGGACGCAGGATGATCATGCAGCACCGTCCGAAAGCTCGAGCCAATAAATTCACAAGCTCTCAGGATGAGGTCTATCGAAGATGGCAGTAAGAAATGTCCTCATCCTGAGGAGCCCTCGACAGAGGGCGTCTCGAAGGACGCACCATGGGATTCCAGCCCATAATCGATTGTTCACAATCATCGAAGCATGAGGGGCGGGGAGGTTGAGCCCGAGTTAAGCTTGGCACCTGTCGCCTGAAGCCCGCCCCCTACCGCCCCCGCCGCGTAATCACGAAGGACTCGTCCCAGAACCACAGCCCGCCGTGCTTGTGCAGGACTTCCTCGGCGGCCGCTAAGTAGTCGCAGCTCTTCATCGCTTCGCTCAGCCGCTCGCCCTCGATCTGGGCGACATAGACGGCGGCGTTCCAGGCCGCGAAGAGGGCCGAGGTGCCGATGCTCTCGCCGAAGTCGCTCGGCAGGCTGTGCATGCGGTACTGGAAGAGGGAGCGCTCATCGGGCGGGGCGTTGAAGGCGAGGTCGCGCGCCGTCGGCGAGAGCTCCTGCTTCAGGGTCTTCAGGAGCGCGTGGCGGTCGCTCTGGAAGGGGTCTTCTTCGGGCCAGACCTTGTTGACGATCTCCATGCCCGGGTCGCGGCCGTGCGACTGGATCACCAGCATGCGCCCGCTCGGGCCGAGCGCGCTGGCGAGAGGTGCGAGCACCTTGCGGACCTTGAGCGCGGCCGAGGTGCGCGCCCGGTAGGGCTGCGAGGCGATGATCAGGTCGTAGAGGCCCTGCATCGCGCCGGGCCGGGGAATGACCGAGTCGAGCAGGAAGGCCTGGTCCTTGCGGTAGAGCACCAGCACCGAGGGTCTGACGTAGAGCGGGTTGCCGGTCTTGCGGCTCGCAGTGACCTGCCAAGAGTCGGCGATCAGGGGTCCCAGGGCCTTGATCTGCTCGTCGTAGTCGTAGGCCGAATCGCCGGTGAGCGCGATCTCGTGCCAATTGAGCGCGGCGGCCGTGCGCACGTTGCTCGGCATCAACTTCGGCGCCTCGCCGTAGTAGAGGTTGGTGAGCACGACCACGCTCGCCGGGTGCTCGGCCAGGCGGTCGGGCATCTTCTCCAGGCAGAGCCTGACGTCCTCGAGGCTGATCTCCTTGGCGACGACGCAGAGTGGCACGTTGGGAAAGCGCCGGTGCAGACCGCGCATCACCGTCGCGAGAATCGTGCCGTCGCCGGTGCCGCCGTCGAACACCCGCAGCGCCGGCGGCGCGGGCTTGAGGCTCTTCAGCTCCTTGCCGATCCGCTCGGCGACCACCCACTTCTCGTTGCAGGTGTTGACGAACATCAGATAGGTCTGGCGGTTGTCGTAGAAGCGGAAAGGGCGCTCCGCGCCGTCGGCGCGTCCCGGTCGGGCAGGGCTGCTCACGGAAGCTTGATCTGACGACATGGCTCGCTCACCCGCGCTCCCACGAAGGCGCCCCTGAGTTGGGGCAGATCGAATTGCGAAGGTAGCAGAACGGCGGCGGCGATGTGACCGAAAGCGGCTCTCGGCGCTGGAGCGCTACAGGCCCTCAGCCTTTGTCCAAAGCCTGCGCCAGCAGGTCTTCGGCCATGGCCTTGGCGCGCGCCGCCGCGCCGTCGTCGCCGCAGGTGTGCGCCGTGACGATCGCGCCCTCCATCAGCAGCATCAGCCGGTCGGTCAACTCGTCGGGCGCGGGCGCGCCAGCCGCCGCGACGATGTTGCGGAGGTGCGCGGCGAATTGGCGCTTATGGTCGGCCGCGGCCTGGTGGATCGGGTTGTCCTGATCGGCGAACTCCACGGCGGCGTTGATGAACATGCAGCCCTGGAAGCCGGGCTCCCGAAACCAGTCGCCCAGCGTGTCGAAAAGCGCGAGGATCTGCTCGCGCGGCGTGGTGCCGCGCCGTGCCATCTCGCCCTCGAGCCAGGCACGGCTTTCGCCGTCCCATCGGTTCAAGGCGGCCACGATCAGCTCGTCCTTCGAATCGAAGTGGCGATAGAGGGTCGGCTTGGAGACGCCGGCCTCGGTCAGGATCTTTTCGATTCCGGTGGCGTGGTAGCCGTGCCTGTAGAACAGCTCAACGGCAGTCTTCACCAGGTCGTCGCGTCGGCTCGCTGTCATCTCCGCCCCCACGGATAAGACTGTTTTCTCTCGATTGCGGTCGCCGGGGCCATCCTCACGGCACGCTCACGTTTGGTCTCACACGAACGTTACTCGCAATCAGTTTAGACCGCTTCTAAGTCCCCAAAAGAGGATTACTGACCGGTAACGGTATACGAACTGGTCAGTCAAGACTCGGAAATCTAGATCCCAAAGCCGCAACATCAAGTGGGGAGGCGGAACTTCAGGATCCTCGGGCCGCAGCGGTCCGCATAGGGGCAAGGTACGGCCGAACCGGGGCGAAGCCGAATCCGGACATCGCGTAACGGGATACGCGGACCAGCGCCAGTGCGTTGGCCGAACCGCCGAGCTCATGCCTGAAGCCGCCCATTGGGAGCAGAAGTCGGGTGGAGATTGTTCAAATGACGCATCAAAGGAGTTTCCGATGAGTCTCTTCGGCAGGTTTTTCGGCGCTTTCTGGCCGTTCGGCTTGAGGGCCACCGTCGTCATCCCTGATGGCGACGACCAAGCGCGCAGCAGCGCGTTCGATGGGCAGAGCTTCGTTCTACGGCGCGGCGATGCCACCAGCGTCGAGGGTGATCCCGTGCTCACCATCGACGACGACCGTGTCAGCTTCACCAATCGGGGCAGTGCCTCGACCACCGGCGAAACCGCGACCGTCCTCGTCGAGGGCGACAAGGCGCGGATCACCAACCAGCGCGGCGCCGAGATCACGGCCGAGGACACGGCCATCGAAGTCTCCGGGGAGCGGGCCAGCATCCTCAACCGCGGCACGATCGAAGGCGACATCAACGGCGTGAACTTCGCCAACGGCGGCCAGTCCTCCGGCACGCTGAACAACTTCGGCACGATCAGCAGCGACAGCCGCGCCGTGAACATCGGCGGCGACGGGATCACCGTGAACAATTTCGGCCACATTGTCGGCACCGGCGATCAGCGCAACGGCACGATCTATTCCGACGGCTCGGCCGACGACTACCGGATCGTCAACGGTCGCTCGGGCCTGATCGATGCCGGTGAAGGCAACCAGGGCGCGGGCATCGCGTTGCAGACCGGCCAGTTCGACGGCGACGAGGTCAACGCCTGGCTGTTCAACTTCGGCACCATCGAAGGCCGCGGCCAGGGTGCGGCGAGCAGCGGCCTCGCCGGCGACGGCATCCGCATCTTCTCCGGCGCGCCGGGCGGCTCGGTCACCTTCGAAGGCGACATCTTCAATCGCGGCAAGATCCTGTCGGAGAGCGAGCAGGGCGCGACCTCGGCACTGCGTGTCGCCGACGGCGTCGGCTTCGACGGCAAGATCACCAACGCCCGCGGCGGCCTGATCGACGGTGCCAATAACGGCCTCTACTTCGGCGACGCCGAGCACGATGCCAAGGTGCAGAACTTCGGCACGATCCAGAGCGGCAGCCGGGCGGTCAACATCGACGGCAGCGGCGTCGAGCTGCACAACTTCGGCGACATCCTCGGCAGCGGCAACCAGCGCAACGGCACGGTCTACGCCGACGCCACGGCCGAGGATTATTCCATCACCAACTTCCGCAGAGGCCTGATCGATGCCGGCGAAGGCAACAACGGCGCCGGCATCGCGCTACAGACCGGCGAGGCGCCCGGTGACGTCGTCGAGGCTTCGATCGTGAACAGCGGCGAAGTCGTCGGCCGCGGCCAGGCCGAGGCCGGCAACAATCAGGCCGGCGACGGCGTGCGGATCTTCTCCGGCGCGGGTGGCGACACCACCTTCCGCGGCGATCTCTACAACAGCGGCAGCATCGTCTCGGAAAGCGAGCAGGGGGCGACCTCGGCGATCCGCTTCTCCGATGGTCTCGGCTTCGAGGGCGAGATCACCAACACGCGCCGCGGCCTGATCGACGGCGCCAACAACGGCCTCTACTTCGGCGATGCCGCCCACGATGCCGAAGTCGAGAACTACGGCACGATCCAGAGCGGCAGCCGGGCCGTCAACATCGACGGCAGCGGCGTGTCGCTGAGCAACTACGGCGACATCCTCGGCACGGGCAACCAGCGCAACGGCACGGTCTATGCCGACGCCACGGCCGAGGACTACGAGATCGTCAACCAACGCGGCGGACTCATCGATGCCGGCGACGGCAACGACGGCGCCGGCGTCTCCTTGCAGACCGGCAACGAGGACGGCGACGTGGTCACGGCCTCGCTCACCAACCGCGGCGAGATCGTCGGGCGCGGCGACGGTGCGGGCAACCTGACCGGCGACGGCGTCCGCCTGTTCTCGGGCATCGCTGTCGGCACGACGACCTTCCAGGGCGACATCGTCAACCACGATGAGATCCTCTCCGAGGAGGCCGCGGGCGTGCGGATCGCCGAGCGGGTCGCGCTCGACGGCGAGATCGTGAACCACGGCGTCATCGAGGGCGCGGTCGGCATCGATGCCTCCGAGGCGGCCGGCGGCGTGACGGTACGCAACGCGGGCGAGATCGTCGGCGATGTCCTGCTGAGCCAAGGCGACGACACCTACGACGCCAGTTACGGCGGCCAAGTCGAGGGTGGGGTCTTCGGCAACGGCGGCAGCGACGTCCTCATCGGCGGCGATAGCGATGATCTCCTGAGCGGCGGCGGCGGTGCCGACACAATCATCGGCGGCGATGGCGACGATGTGATCCGCGGCGGCGGCGGTCAGGACGTGACCGACGGCGGCGCGGGCGTCGATACGGCCGACTTCAGCGACATCGGCGCGCCGGTGGTCGCCAACCTCGGCTCGGGTCTCGCCAGCTATGCGCCGAACCCCAACGTCACGATCGTCGAGCAGCTCCAGAACTTCGAGAACCTGACCGGCTCGCAGAACGCCGACCGGCTGCTCGGCGACGGCGGCGCCAACGTGCTCGACGGCCTGGATGGCGATGACTTCCTGTCCGGCGGCGGCGGGGCCGACCTGCTGATCGGCGGCGAGGGCGACGACCAGCTCCGCGGCGGCGGCGGCTCCGACACCACCGACGGCGGCGAAGGCAACGACACCGCCGACTTCGGGGACATCGGCACGGCCGTGACAGCAGACCTCGGCGCGGGCACGGCGACCTACGCGGGGCCGGCGGGCACGGTGACCGACACCCTGATCTCGATCGAGAACCTGGCCGGCTCGTCCAACGACGACAGCCTGACCGGCGACGATCAGGCTAACGTGATCGGCGGCGGGCTCGGCTCGGACGTGCTGAACGGCGGTGCCGGCAACGACGTGCTGCGCGGCGACGAGCTCGGTCTCGGCACGGCCTTGCAGGTGACGGTCGAGAACACCCTGCCCGACGGCGGCACCTTCGTGACGCCGGTCTGGTTCGGCTTCCACGACGGCCTCAGCTTCGACCTCTTCACCAACGGCGAAGCGGCGAGTCAGGGGCTGGAGCGGCTGGCCGAGGACGGCGTGGTCGATCCGATCTCGGCCGAGTTCCTGGCCCAGGCCGCCGGCAACGGCGGGGTCGACAGCACCCTGTTCGGGACGGCCGGCGTGCCCGGTCCGATCGATCCGGGTGAGACGGCCAGCACCATCCTCAACGTCGAGGACCCGGCCCTGGCTCGCTTCTTCACCTGGGGCACGATGATCATCCCGTCGAACGACGCCTTCCTGGCGACGACCGACGATCCCCAGGGCGAGGCGATCTTCGACGCCGAGGGCAACTTCCTCGGGCCGATCGAGATCGTCCGCACCGGCGCGGACGTGCTCGATGCCGGGACCGAGGTCAACAACGAGCAGGGCGCGGCCTTCCTCAACCAGGCCGGGCTCGACGACGGCACGCCGGAGAACGGCGTCGTGGGCGCCCATCCCGGCTTCAACGGCTCGGTCGGCAACCCCGGTGGCGCGCCGCAGAACATCCTTGGCGGGACGACGGCGTCCGGGGCGGTGATCGATCCGGTGATCGGCGACTTCACCGCCGATCCGGCGGCGGAGCTGCTGCGGGTTCGGGTCGAGGCGCTCAGCAGCCTCGGCAGCGCCGACACGCTCGACGGTGGCGCCGGCGAAGACACGCTCGACGGCGGTGCCGGCGATGACGTGCTGACCGGTGGCTCCGAGGCCGACACCTTCGTCTTCATTCGCGGCACCGAGGAAGACCAGGTGACCGACTACGAGGACGGCGACGACCGCCTCGATGTTTCGGCCTTCTTCGCCGATGCAGCGGACGCGGTAGCGGCCGCGCGCCAGGACGGCGCGGACACGGTGATCGATCTGGACGTGGCGGCTGGCGATTCGGTCCGGCTGCTCGGCGTGCAGGTCGGCGCCATCGACGAGAACGACTTCATCGTCTGAGGTCGCTTCGCGGGAGGGGGTCCGGCTCGCCCCGCCGGGCCCCCACCGCGATCCGCAAGCCGGGCTGGGAGGCCACGGGGACCATGAATCCGGAATCGAAATGCGAATTGCGCGGCGCGCTCGCCTCTTGCGGCGGCGGCCTTGCCATGACCGGCCTGTTCAGCCTGGTCATCAACCTGTTGATGCTGGCAAGCCCGCTTTACATGATGCAGGTCTACGACCGGGTGCTCTCCAGCCGCAGCCAGGAGAGCCTGATTGCGCTCACCGTCCTGGTCGTCGGTCTGCTGCTGGTCATGGGCCTGTTCGAGCTGATCCGCTCGCGCATCCTGGTGCGCGTCGGCGCGCGGATCGAGCGCCGGTTGGACGGCCGGGTCTTCGAGGCCATCGTCGCCCGCGCCAATACCAGCAGCGGCGCCAACGACGACCAGGCCCTGCGCGACCTGCGCTCGCTGCGCGAGTTCATCGCCGGGCCGGGGCCTTTCGCTTTCTTCGATTCGCCTTGGGTACCGGTCTACATCGGCGTCATCTATCTCCTGCATCCGGTCCTGGCGTTGGTCGCGGCGATCGGCGCGTTGCTGCTCTTCGTCATCGCGCTGCTGAACGACCTTTGGACGCGGCGTCCGCAGGGGATCTCGGGGCAGCACTTCCTCGTGAGCGGCGTGATCGCGGCGGCCGGTCAGCGCAATGCCGAGGCGCTCGCCGCCATGGGCATGCTGCCGGGCCTGCGCCGGCGCTGGCTGCAACGCCAGTGGGCCGGCCTGCAGGCGCAGTCCAAGGCGAGCGATCGCGGCGGCAGCCTGATCGCGGCCTCCAAGACCACCCGCCTCATCCTCCAATCCGCGATCCTCGGCATGGGCGCCGCCCTGGTGATCCAGGAGCTGATC
>JAKSDN010000536.1 GCA_022360075.1 Kiloniellales bacterium
CGCCTATCGCTTCAACGACCGCTCGCGCCTCGGCCTGGCGATCTCGCACATCTCCAACGCGAGCATCGGCGACGACAATCCCGGCACCGAGATTCTCACGCTTTACTACTCGATTCCCTTCGGCAAGATCTTCCCCGCCTCACCGTAGGGGACTGTTTCGGATTCAGCCGGCCGCGGCCTGCTCGGGCGCGCAAGGCTCGGGCAGCTCCGCGTTCGCGTCCGGCGCCTCCTCGGCCGGCACGTCCGCCTCGGACCCGGCCGCTGCTTTAGGCGCGACCTCCGCGATCTCCTCGGCGAGCGCGCTCACCCGCTCGATGATCTTCGCGACCGACGAGGGCAGGCCGGAGGGCGCCTCCTCGTCGTCTTCGTCCGGCGCGTCGATCTGATCGGCTTCGGCCGCCGGCTCGGAGGCCTCCTCGACCGTTTCGGCAGACGCTTCGATTTCGGGCTCAGCCTCGGCGGCATCCTCCGCCATCTCCGCCGCGACGCCATCCGAGGCGTCGTCGATCTCGGGGTACTCCTCGGCCGCGGCAGGCGCCTCACCCTCTGCCGGCGGCGTCCCTTCGGCGGCCTGTGCCTCGGCTTCAGGCTCGTCGCAAGCCTCAGGCTCCTCCTCCGCCGGCTCGGCCAGCTCGATCTCGGCCTCAGGCTCGGACTCGACCTCGGGCTCGGAAGCCTCGGGCGACTCCATGGCCTCGGCCGCCGACGCCGGGTCTTCGGCCGCTTCCTCCGGAGCCTCTGCGACGACCGCCGCGTCTTCGGCCGGCGCTTCGGGGACGAGACCTTGAACTTTCTGGTCCAGATGGTCCACGGCCTGCGCCAGTTGATCGCTGAAGCTGCCTTCGAGCGCCGACAGAAGGCCGCCCAGCAGCGCCTTGAGCTGCTCGTTCTCGTCGCGCAGCCCCGCGAACTCGGCCTGCTGCCGCTCGATCTCTTCCTGCTTGCGGTTGAGCCCCTGTTCCAGGTCCGAGATCAGCGCGAGAAGCCGCTCGCTCTGGCCCTGGCGCAGTGCATCGATCTGGCCGAAGCGCTCGGTCGCGGCCTGAACCCTTTGTTGCAGACTTTCGATCTCGGACATGGCCGGTACTCCTCCATGGCTCCTCGGCGCTATCCTCGGCCGCAAAGGTTGGAATATCTTTAACCTTCTCGCCGGATCCAGGCCGACGCTGGCCGCCGCCCGCTCGGTCTGCTATCCCTGGGCCGCATCGTGGCCCCGTAGCTCAGCCGGATAGAGCGACAGATTCCTAATCTGTAGGTCGCAGGTTCGAATCCTGCCGGGGTCGCCAAGCCCCTCGAGCGCCGAGCGATTGGTCCGTCGCGCTGTAACCCTCGCTCTCCACGCGGCCATGTACCTGACGCGTTGATTTTCACCGAGATCCTCGACGGTCGAGTCAGCGCCCCGATCTCCACCGGCGATAGCCTTCTCCCCATCCGTGACAGAATTTGCCGTTCAAGACGCAGCCCCTGATCGAAATTTCCGATCAAGCAGCACAGGCCTGCCGATTTCATACAGGAAGCGAGCGCGCCCATTTGAAAGGCGAGGGGAATTCTGCGGAGGAACGGTTGCGATGAACGAGATGCCAGCTTCCCAGGCCGCGCCGATGGACGGCCAAGACACCCGGTCGCAGGCCGCTGTGCCGATCACGGTTGCCTTCGGCGACGGCATCGGGCCCGAGATCATGCAGGCCAGCCTGAAGGTGCTTCTGGCCGCCGGCGCGCACATCGCCGTCGAGCCGATCGAGATCGGCGAGAGGGTCTATCGGGCGGGTCAGAGCGCCGGGATCGCGCCCGAGGCCTGGGACAGCCTGCGCCGCACCCGCGTCTTCTACAAGGCGCCGATCACGACGCCCCAGGGCGGCGGCTTCAAGAGCCTGAACGTGACGGTCCGCAAGTCGCTCGGCCTCTTCGCCAACGTCCGGCCCTGCACGGCCTATGCGCCCTTCGTGGCGACCAAGCACGCGGGCATGGACGTCGTGGTGATCCGCGAGAACGAGGAGGATCTCTACGCCGGCATCGAGCATCGCCAGACCGACGAGGTCGTCCAGTGCCTCAAGCTGATATCGCGGCCGGGCTGCGAGAAGATCGTGCGCTTCGCCTTCGAGTACGCCCGGGCCCATGGCCGGAAGAAGGTCACCTGCTTCACCAAGGACAACATCATGAAGCTGACCGACGGCCTCTTCCACCGGGTCTTCGACGAGGTCGCGGCCGACTATCCGCGGATCGAGAACGAACATTGGATCGTCGACATCGGCGCGGCCAAGCTCGCCGACACGCCGGAGGCCTTCGATGTCGTGGTGATGCCGAACCTCTATGGCGACATCCTCTCCGATGTCGCGGCACAGATCGCCGGCTCGGTCGGCCTCGCGCCTTCGGCCAACATCGGCGCGGAAGGCGCCATGTTCGAGGCGATCCACGGCTCCGCGCCGCGCCGCGCCGGCCAGGACCTGGCCAATCCCTCCGGCCTGCTACTCGCCGGCGCGATGATGCTCGTGCACATCGGCCAACAGCGCGTAGCCGAGACGGTCCACAATGCCTGGCTGAAGACGATCGAGGACGGCATCCACACCTACGACATCTTCGCCGAGGGGGTCTCGAAGCAGAAGGTCGGCACGGAGGCCTTCGCGGAGGCCGTGATCGCACGCCTGGGCCAGGCACCGACGAGCCTGGCGCCGGTCCGCCATGCCGGCGCCGGCCAGAGCTTCAAGGTGCCGGAGGCGCGCCGCATGCCGACGGCGAAGAAGGAACTGGTGGGCGTCGACGTGTTCGTGCACTGGACCGGAAACGTGCCGGCGGCCCTGGCCGAGACGATGAAGAAGGCGGCCGACGGCGCCTGCAGCCTCGACATGATCACCAACCGCGGCGTCAAGGTCTGGCCGGAGGGCCTGCCCGAGACCTTTTGCACCGACCATTGGCGCTGCCGCTATCTGGCCAAACCGGGGAAGCCCTTCGACAAGGCCATGGTGGTCGCGCTGCTCCAGAATCTGACGAACGACGGGATCGACTTCGTCAAGACCGAGCAGCTCTTCACCTTCGACGGCGAGCCCGGCTACTCGCTCGGCCAGGGCCAGTAGCGGAAAGCACCGCCGTCCGGCGCCGCGGCGCCGTCGCGGCTAGGAAGGATCGTCCGCCTCGCGGTAGGCGAAGACGGGGCTGCTCCAGGCCTGGAAGCCGTCCTCGGTGAAGACGGAGATCCAGAGCGGGTTGTCGCCGCGCGGCTTCAAAGGGATCGTGACGCTTTCCGTCATCGCCCGCGCCGTCATCGCCTCCGGCAAGCGGAACAGCCGCAGGCGACGTTCCAGACCACCGGCCTCCATCACCCGGTCCTCCAAGCCAATGTCGGCATAGGCCAGGCTGAAAGTACCGTGGTTGGTGGCGACCTCCACGTCGCCGCTCGCGCCGTTTTCGAGCCAGACGTCGAAGCCGCCGTAGTTGCCGGTGGTCACGGCCTCGAAGCGCACCGTGTCTTCCGCGCTCACCTCCAGCAGGCGCTCGTGGTTCCAGGCGTTGATCTTGGCCATCTTGCCGATCCTCGCGCCCGCGAAGCGGGCCTGTCCTTGCCAGGCCGTGTCGCGGCCGCGGCCGCGATACTCGGCGCCGCTCCAGAGCACGCGAATGCGATCGCCCAGATCGCTTTCGCCATAGGGCCGCAGGGTCTGGACGACCTCGACGCCGTTACGCACCTCGATCCGCTCGATCGGACTTTGCGCAATGACCTCGAGGGTCAGCGTCACGGAGTGATCGTCGGTCTGGACGATGTCGCCCATCATGACGCGGTCGACGGTCCGACCGCTCGTTTCGGGATAGGCCTTGGGGTCGCGCTCGAACAGCAGGCCGCCGCTGGCCATCGAGACCCGCACGTCCATGTGCAGGCGCGTGCCGGTCGTGCCGTAGTGGTGGCGGCGTCGGAGGCACTCGAAGATCGCGTCTCGCGTGAGCGCGCTGGCGAGGAAACAGGTTAGGCCGCCATAGGCACCGAAGGTCGACGCGCCGGGGTAGCTGGCACCCGGCCGTCCCTTGTGGCCGTCGCTGTTGCAGACCACGCCGCTGCGATGGCCCAGGGGAAAACCATCGGTCAGCAGCCACTCGAAGGTGCCCCAGGCCGAGTGGATTTCCATCGCAGTCTCGAGCTTGGGGTCGTGGGCGTAGCCGATGTCGGCGTAGCGCCCGCCGACATGCGCGTAGACGACCGCGTCCTCGCCCTCGAGACTCTTGAACAGCTTGCGGGCATCGGGCGCGTCGGTGTCGAGGTCCGATCGGTCGATCAGCAGCGCGTGCGACGAGCGGCGGATCTGGCGCCCCTCCTCCCGAAAGTAGACGTTGCGGTCGCCGCCGACCGCGGTGTTGCCCGACCATTCGTAGCCCGGAAAGGTGACGAAGGTGCCCTCGTCGTTGAACTCCGCCGTCAGCTCGTTCACGTAACGCCAGAACGCGTTGTTCACCTGGAAGTCGTTGGCCTGGTGCCCGGTGACGTCGAGGAAGGCCTTGTTGCGGGCGAAGTCGAAGTACTGGCGCGCGGTGGTGACGCCGATGGATTCGCCGCTCTGCCCGTGCAGATCGCCCCAGTAGCCGGAGAACCCGTCGCGAATCAGCAGCGGCCCGGCCTCCGCCAGCAGCCGGTCGTCGGCATCGAACACTCGCAGGCGCAGCGGCCCGGCCTGGTCGACGATGAGGCCGTCGACCACCACCGACTTCTCGCCCAACGGGTAGTCGAACGTCGGCGGCAG
>JAKSDN010001308.1 GCA_022360075.1 Kiloniellales bacterium
CCGCGATCGAGACCCTGAAGGCGCGGGCCGACTCCGGCGGCATGATCGTGCTCAACCAAGACATCTACCTGGTCGACCCGATCGGCGCCCGCTACGCCGACATCGTGTTCCCGGCGGCGACCTGGGGCGAGGAAACCTTCACCCGAGCCAACGGCGAGCGCCGTATTCGGGTCTACAACCGCTTCTACGATCCGCCGGGCGAGGCCAAGCCCGACTGGTGGATCATCGCCCAGCTCGGCAAGCGCATGGGCTTCGACGGCTTCGACTGGCAGAACTCGAACGACGTCATCGAGGAAGGCGCGCGCTTCAGCCGCGGCAGCCGCAAGGACTTCTTCATGGTCAAGGTGGCGGCCCAGCGCGAGGGCAAGAGCCTGCACCAGAAGCTGAACGAGTTCGGCACCGATGGCATCCAGGGCCCCGTCATGATGATGGAAGACGGCACCCTGGTCGGCACCAAGCGCCTGCACGACACGACCCGCGAGCTGCCCGAGACCGGGCCGTGGGGCGCGAACATGTTCAACAAGAAGCTCACGCACTTCAACTCGCAGACCGGCAAGTGCAACATCCAGAAGTCGCCCTGGCACATCTTCTCGGACTACTGGGAATGGCTGCGGCCCAAGGGCGACGAGCTTTGGTGCACCTCGGGCCGGATCAACGAGCGCTGGCAGTCCGGCTTTGACGACCGCCGGCGGCCCTACATCGTGCAGCGCTGGCCGGAGAACTGGGTCGAGATCCATCCCGAGGACGCGGCCGCGCGCGGCATCGAGAACGGCGACTACGTGATGATCTACTCCGACCGCGTGCCGGCCCAGAAGCACACGATCATCGGCGTCGAGGGTGACGACTTCCAGTTCTCCAAGCTGATGGAGAACGGCCACATCGAGCTGAACAGCGCGGCCATCACCGCGGTCGCCATGGTCACCCCGGCGATCAAGAAGGGCGTGCTCTACACCGACTTCCTGCACACCCAGAGCCCGGGCAACGCCCTGGCCGGCCGCGTCGTCGACTGGATCAGCGGCAACTACAACTACAAGATGGGCGTCGGGCGCGTGAAGAAGATCGGCGTCTCGCCCTACAAGCACACCTTCCGGTCGATGTCCTTCGCCCGGCGCGACATCGCCTGACCATGGCCGGCGACGCCGCCCTGGCGGAAGCCTCCACGCAGCCCCCGGCCTCGGCAAGCCGCGCCGAGGCCGGGGCGGCGCTGCAGCGCGTGCTGCGCCGGGGCGACGGCGCCCAGCGCTGCTTCGCGGTGCAGGCGCTCGGCAAGTATGGCGACAAAGCGTCGCTCGACGGGCTGATCGAAGCCTTGCGCGACGAGGACGAGGACGTGCGCCTCGAAGCCGCCGCGGCCTTGGCCGGCCTGGGCGAGGCCCGGGCCGTGCCGGCGCTGATCGAAAACCTGCGCGACGATCCCTGCGGCGACGTCAAGCTGAACGCCGTCACGGCTCTCGGCCGTCTGCGGGCGCAAGAGGCCGTGCCGCTGCTGCGCGCGCTGGTTACCGGCCGCGGCGAGTCCGTGGCCTGGGACGAGACCGACGGCGGCTGGGACGACTGGCTCGACATCCAGGTCGCGGCCATCGAGGCGCTGGCCGAACTCGGCGTCGGGGAATCCGCCGAGGATATCCTCGCCGCGCTCAAGGATGAAGCGGGCCAGGATCTGGGCGCCGTCGCCACGCGCGCCTTCGCCAGGCTCGGCAGCGCCGGTCTCGACGCGCTCGTGGACTGCCTGGAAACCGAGAAGCCGCGGCTGCGCCGCCAAGCGGCCTGGGCTCTCGCCGCCGTAGGAAGCGACTTGGCAGCGGAGCGCCTGGCCGGTCACCTGCGGGACCCCGATTCGGAAGTCCGACAGGCCGTCCTGCGCAGCCTCGCAACCCAAAGCTCCGATGACGCGCGCCTGGCTGACTTCTGGCGGGATGAGTCGCCCGCCGTTCGCGCCGACTGGGTCCACACCTGCGGCAGCCGGCACCCAGCGCATCTCGACCGGCTGCTCGACGACCCGGCCGACGCCGTTCAGATCGCGGTTCTCTCGCAGCTTCGCGGCCTGACTGCCGAGGCCCGGCCGCCGCGACTGACCGAGCGTCTCAGGGTCAAGCTGCGCGGCCCTTCGGTGGAAGTCGCCGCGGCCGTTGCGCCCCTGCTCTGCGATCTCGCGCCGGAGGTCGGCGCGGCGGACCTGCGCGAGCAGCTCGCCGACCGAAGCTGTCCCGCCGCACTCCGCTCGGAAAGCGCGCGGACGCTGGCCCGGATCGGCGGCCGCGACAGCGCCGCCGCGCTGGTCGCGCAGGCCGACGACGCCGAGCGCCAGATCCGCCTCGACTGCCTGACTGCCCTCGCCGCGATCATCGCCAAGCGGCGCGACGGCGCCGATGCGGCACGCACCGCGCTTCTGGCCGCCCTGGAGGGACGCCTGGTCGCACCTCCCGAAATCGAAGAGGAGCCCAGCGGCTCCGAGCCCACCCGCGCGCCGGAAGCTGGGACTCCAGAGCCCGAGGCCGAATCCGAGCCCGCCCCACCGCTCTCCACGCTGGAGGCGATCCTCGGGGCCGAACACGAGGCCCTGACCCGCGAGGCCGAAGCACCCGAAGGACTGAGCCCGGAGGACATCCGCCGCCTCGAGCTGGCCGCCGCCCGGCCGACCCGCAAGCATGTCTCGCTGGAACCGGAAATCGCGCTACACAGCGACGTGCGCCGCTTCGCCGCCCGGGTCGCGGGCGACCTCGCCGAGCCCGCTATCGCGACAGCGCTCGCCCGCTTGCTCGACGAGACGGATCAGGAGCTCCAGTGCATCGCGGCGGACTCGCTGGCGCGCGTGGCCGCAGATCTGGGCAGCCTGCCGAAGGAAGCGGAAGCGGCCTGCCTGGCTCACCTGTCCGACGAGGATCGCCAACTTCGGCTAGCGCTCCTGCGCTGCCTGAACTGGGCCGAGGGCGAAGCCGCGTCGGCGGCGCTCCGGCCCCTGACCGGGGACCCAGATCCCTTCGTCCGCGCGGCGGCCTTTCGTAGCCTGGCGCCTCGCCGCGTCTCGGAAGAGGTCTTCGACGCCGGCCTCGCCGACGGCAACGCCGACGTGCGAGTAGCGGCGGCCGAAGCCTTGGCCCGAAGCGACGGTCCGAGCGCCCCACGGCGCCTGATCGACTTGGTCTTCGGCTTCGACGGCTTTCACCGCCACGACGCCGCCCGCCTGCTGCGCCGAGTCGATCCGAACGGCGCCCGCGCCGCCCTCATCGCCGTCCTCGACGACCCGGCCCGCCGCCGCGCCTGGCGCTTCGCCATCGAAGCCCTGGAAGAACTCGACGCGCATCCCTGAAATCGTCGTTGCGAGAGGAGCGAAGCAACCCAGACGACCGCCGCGGTGGCCCTGGATTGCCACGCCAGCTCACGCTGGCTCGCAATGACGGCAAGGGGATCGGTAGGCCCCACTTTCTCACCGATAATCCGGATTGGCGTAGTCGAAGCGGCAGCCGGCCTCCCAGAGCGAGCGCTGGTTGCCGTGGGCTGGCACGCCTCCCGCGTCTTTGATCATGCGCGCCAAGTGCAGCAGGTTCCAAGTCATGAAGGTCGTGTTGCGGTTCGTGAAGTCGTTCTCCGGCCCGCCCGAGCCTTCGTCCATGTAGGACGGCCCAGGGCCGGCCTCGCCGAGCCAGCCGGCGTCGGCCTGCGGCGGGATCACGTAGCCCAAATGCTGCAGCGAGTAGAGGATGTTCATCGCGCAGTGCTTGGCGCCGTCCTCGTTGCCGGTGATCAAACAGCCGCCGACCCGGCCGTAGTAGGCATACTGCCCGGCCTCGTTGAGGATGTGGGAGTTGGCGTAGAGCCGCTCGATCACCTGCGTGCAAACGGACGACTTCTCGCCGAGCCAGATCGGCGAGGTGATCACCAGGATTTCGGCCGCCTCGACCTTCTTGTAGATCGCCGGCCAGTCGTCCTTCTCCCAGCCGTGCTCGGTCATGTCGGGATAGACGCCCGTGGCGATGGCGTGGTCGACCGGGCGGATGACCTCGACCGAGACGCCGTTCTTCTCCATGATCGCGCGCGCGATGTTGATCAGCCCCTCGGTGTGCGACAGCTCCGGCGAGCGCTTGAGCGTACAGTTCAAGAACAGCGCCTTCAGGTCGGAGAAGTCCCACTGGCTCTCGCTGCACCAGCGTTCCTGGAGTTCGTTCAGCATCTCGGTGCCCCTCTGTCGTCTCTGGCATCAATCCGCGTCTCGATCGAGACGGCTCGAAATCGGCTGGGGATCATGCCACAAGGCGCAGAGAGAGCCTTGCGCTAATCCGCCGCCGCGTAGCGCTGCAGCTTAGACTGCCAGCCGGGCCGATCGGTTACATCCCGATTGACGATTCCGACCGGGACCTCGCCCGCCTTCACCGCCAGCACCGCCTTGACGTCGGCCGCACCGTTGCCCTCGAAGATCTGGTCGGTCCAGCAGAGCGCGTGGGGCGTGATGATCGCGTTGTCGAGCTTGAGGATCGGGTCGTCGGGATCGGGCGGCTCCTGCTCGAGCACGTCGAGGCCGGCGCCGGCGATGCGCCCGGCGGCCAGCACCTCGGTCAGCGCCGCCTGATCGACGATCGGCCCGCGCGCCGTGTTGATCAGATAGGCCGTCGGCTTCATCAGGCTCAGGCGCTCGGCGTTCACCAGGTGCCGCGTCGCCTCGCTGAGCGGGCAGTTGACCGAGAGCACGTCCGAGCGCCGGAACAGCTCGTCCAGCTCGACCAGCTCGATGCCGAGCTCTCGGGCGAGCGCCGGATCGGCGTAGGGATCGTGGGCCAGGAAGACCATGTCGAGCGGCTTGGCCAGGCGGAACAGCTCCCCGCCGATGTTGCCGATGCCGATCGAGCCCAGCGTCCGCCCGACCAGGCCGACCCCGTTGTGCTTCGTCTTCTCAGCCCAGCCTTCGGGCCCGCGCCGGGCGATGTTGTCCTTGACCATGAGCTTGCCGGTGAGCGCGAACATCAGGGTCAGGATCGAGACCGCGACCGGCCGGCGCACGCCGTCTGGCGTGATCACCAGCGCCACGTCGGCCGCCGTGCAGGCCGGCACGTCGACATTGTCGTAGCCGAC
>JAKSDN010000266.1 GCA_022360075.1 Kiloniellales bacterium
GGGAACCTCCCCACATGGTGGCAATCCAGGAAAAGATCTTCACACCTGTCGGTACTGCGATCACCATGGTCGCAAAGACGAAGTATCGTTGCGTGTCGAGTGACAAACCCACAGTGTACATGTGGTGCGCCCAGACGATGAAGCCGACGACGCCGATCGCCACCATGGCATAGGCCATGCCGAGATAGCCGAAGATCGGCTTTTTCGAGAAGGTCGAAATCACCTGGCTGACCACGCCGAAGGCGGGCAGGACGACGATGTAGACCTCCGGGTGGCCGAAGAACCAGAACAGGTGCTGCCAGAGCAGCGGGTCGCCGCCGCCCGCCGGGTCGAAGAAGGTGGTGCCGAAGTTGCGGTCGGTCAGCAGCATGGTGATGCCGCCGGCCAGCACCGGGATCGCCAGGACCAGCAGCACCGCCGTCACCAGGATCGACCAGACGAAGAGCGGCATCTTGTGCAGCGTCATGCCCGGCGCGCGCATGTTGAAGATCGTCGTGATGAAGTTGATCGAGGCCAGGATCGAGGCCGCGCCGGCCAGGTGCAGGCTGAAGATGGCGAGATCGACCGAGGGCCCCTGGTGGCCGTAGGTCGACAGCGGCGCATAGACCGTCCAGCCGGTCCCGGCGCCGTCGCCGACGACAACCGAGAGCGCGATCAGCACCAGCGCCACGGCGGTCAGCCAGAAGGAGATGTTGTTCAGGCGGGGAAAGGCCATGTCCGGCGCGCCGATCATCAGCGGCAGGAACCAGTTGCCCAGGCCGCCGAAGAGCGCCGGCATGATCATGAAGAAGACCATGACCAGGCCATGGCCCGTGACCAGCACGTTGAACATCTGGCCGTCGCCGCCCAGGATTTGCGCGCCGGGCTCGGCCAGCTCCATGCGGAAGACCACCGAGAAGAGCCCGCCCACCAGGCCGCCGGCGACGGACAGGATCAGGTAGAGCGTGCCGATGTCCTTGTGGTTCGTCGAGTAGAGCCAGCGCCGCCAGCCCACAGGCACGTGCTCGTGATGCGCGGCTTCGACGGTCGCGTCGTGATCGGCTGCGGTCATGGAGACTGCCCTCCCCTCGGCATGCCCGGCTGGTTATTGGGCGCTGGCGCTTGCCAACGCCTTTTCTTGCGCAGGCCTGTATCCGGTGGTCTCGAGCCAGCTCTCGAAGGCCGCTTGGGAGACCACCTCGACGGCGATCGGCATATAGCCGTGGCCGGCACCGCAGAGCTCCGAGCACTGGCCGTAGAAGACCCCTTCCTGCTGGGCCTCGAACCAGGTCTCGTTCAGGCGTCCCGGAATGGCGTCGATCTTCACGCCGAAGGCCGGCACGGCCCAGGCGTGGATCACGTCGGCGGCGGTCACGATCACCCGGACCTTGGTGTCGACCGGAACCACCATGCGGCTGTCGACCTCGAGCAGACGCGGCTGGCCCGCGCCCAGCTCGTGGTCTTCGAGCATGACCGAGTCGAATGCCAGGTCTTGGTCCGGATACTCGTAGGACCAGTAGAACTGGTTGCCGATCGCCTTGACGGTCAGCGCCGAGTCCGGGACCACGTCGAGGAAGTAGTGCAGCTTGAATGAGGGGATGGAGATCAGCACCAGGATCAGCACCGGGACGGCGGTCCAAATCACCTCGAGTGCCGTGTTGTGAGTCACCTTGGAGGGCGTCGGGTTGCGTTTCGCGCTGAAGCGCCACATCACGTAAATCAGCAGCGCCAGGACGAAGGCGCTGATCAGCGTGATGATGATCAGCACCAGCGTCCAGAAATCCCAGATCTGCGCCATCACCGGCGTGACCGGCGCCTGCAGGTTCATCTGCCAGGGCGAAGACGGCTCGACCGCCATCGCCGGGCCGGCGAGGCCCATCAAGACGGCGAAAAGGGCAATTGGAACGGCGCGCAGGGCGCCAAACGGGACATGACGCAACAAGGTTCGCTCCCCAAGGCCGCCGCGGCCTCCCCCACGACAAGCAAGCGGCTTCTGCGAAGGGCGCGTCCGGACAACAGACAAGCCGGGCCGCCGTAAAACCATATCAACTATAGGGTTTTATTGCGCAAATGCGATTGACATAGATCAATCGGCGTTGCGATACGGTCGTCTCTGGCTAGGAGCTTTTAACGACCGGGAAGATCAGGCAACGACAGGTATTCGGCGGCTTTCGCTACGCCGGCTTGCGGCAGAAGACCTCGATGGGGATCGTCCGCCCTTCGGCGACACCGCGGCCGCTGTTGGCGATCGCCTCGGCGGCGATGTCGCCATGGACCAGATGGATTGCACGGTGCGGCGGCTTCTCGCCGCGCTCGACCGCGGCGCGCGAGCGGGCCCCGAAGTCCTTCGACTCCTCGGCCGTCTCCCTGAGCGTCAGATCGACGAAGCCGGCGGCCTCCAGGCCTTCGGTCGTCTGCGCCGGCGTGGCGAGAAAGCTCGAGTCCGCCGTCCGCGCCCAGGGAGTCGGGAAGTCCGGACTGCCGTTCGGCCCCTGCGCCAGCTCCGATAGGACCAGCCAGGCCCGGGGCCGCAGGACGCGGTGGATCTCCCGGTAGAACGCGACTTTGTCGGCGATGTTCATGGACACGTTCATCGAGTAGGCGCCGTCGAAGCACGCATCGGCGAAGGGCATCTCGAGTGCGTTGCCCTGCTCGAAGGCGACCCGCTCGGCCAGGCCGAGCTGCCCGGTCAGCTCGCGGGCGACGGCGCAGAACTCCTCGGTCAGATCGATGCCCGTGACCCGGCAGCCGAAGCGGTCGGCGATGTAGCGGGCCGGGCCGCCGATGCCGCTGCCGACGTCCAAGAGGTGATCCGACACCGCCACCGTGAGACGCCCGGCCAACTGCTCGGTCGCCTCCATCCCCCGGCCATGGAACTGGTCGTATGGCGCCAGCGCCTCCATGGTCGGCCGCTCCGGATCGGCCCCATCGTCCGCCAGGGCCGACCGCAGCCGCGCCATCAGCTCGCCGCTCGTGTAGTGACTTGAGACTTCAGTTGTACCGGTCACGCCGAGGCCCCTTCCCTGCGAAGCTGGAACCATAGAGTCCAGGCAACCGCGATCATTGCAAGCAGGCATCACCTTGCCGTTCGGTTCCCGACACGGGGACCGTCAGTCGCGCCGCCCGAGCATGTAGAACTCGTCGTTCGGGCGCATGTCCATGAAGTTCGCCATGCGGTTCGACATGCCGAAGAAGGAGGCGATGGCGGCGATGTCCCAGATCTCGTCGCGGTCGAAGTCCGCGGCCTCGAGCGCCGCGAGATCGGCGTCGCCGATCTCATGCGCGGCCTCGGCGACCTTCATCGCGAAGTCCAGCATCGCGCGCTGCCGCGGCGTGATGTCGGCCTTGCGGTAGTTCGCGGCGATCTGATCGGCGATCCGCGAGTCCTTGGCGTAGACCCGCAGGATCGCGCCGTGGGCGATGACGCAGTACTGGCACTGGTTCGCGCTGCTCGTGGCGACCACGATCATCTCGCGCTCGGCCGGCGTCAGCCCCTCCTCCTTGTCCATCAGCGCGTCGTGATAGGCCATGAAGGCGCGGAACTCGGCCGGCCGGTAGGCGAGCGCCAGGAAAACGTTCGGGATGAAGCCCGCCTTCTCCTGCACCGCCTCGATCCGGGCCCGGATATCGTCCGGCAGCTCGTCGAGCGCCGGGATCGGATAACGGCTGATCGAGGCGGAAGCGGCCGATGCGGTCATGGCGGTCTCCTCGTCGGGGGAGGTCACTGCGGCGGATCGACAATATCCGGCAGCGCGAAGGGGTCGACTGATTCCAGCGGACCGGCCAGGCGCTCAACCTCGACCAGCGTGCTCATGGCCGAAGGCCCCTGGCCCAGGCTCGAGGTGCCGCAGTCCCGTGTCAGCATGTTGGGGTTACCGCCGCGATCGGGGCTGCCAGGCAGACCCCAGTCGCGCGGCGCATACCAGCCGCCGGTCGGCAGCAGCACGACGCCTGGCGCAAGGTCGTCCGTCAGCCTGGCGGACGCCTGCGTCTCGCCCCGGCCATTGAACACACGCACGGCATCGCCCTCCCCGATCCCGCGCCGCATGGCATCGACGGGGTTCATGCCCAGCGGCTCCAGCCCGCCGCGCCGCTCGGCCGCGGAGGGCACTGCGAAGCTCATCTGGCTGTGCAGCCGCGGGGCCGGCTGATTGGAAATGAGGTGCAAGGGGTACCGCGCCGCGCCCGGCGCACCGAGCCACTCCCGGGGCTCACGCCACTGCGCGTGGCCGGCGAGGCCGGCATCGCCGAAGCCGGCGATCGTCTCCGAGGCGATCTCGATGCGGCCGGAGGGCGTGGCCAGCGGATGCGCGGCCGGGTCCGCGCGGAACGCGGCAAGCAGGTTGTAGGGCACTAGCGGCGCCGGCTGCTCCGCGTGGCCGGCGGCCCAGAAGGTGTCGAAGTCGGGCATCGAGACGCCGCGCGCCGTCGTCTTCGCGCGCGCCTCGTCATAGAGCCGGCGCAGCCAGGCCATCTCGTCCAGGCCCTCGGTGAATTCCGCTTCCCGGCCGAAGCGGGCCGCAAGGCCACGTAGGATATCGTGGTCGTTGCGCGCCTCGCCCTGCGGCTCGATCGCCTGCTTCATGGCCAGGATGAAGCGGTCGCGCCCCGACGCGCCGATGTCGTTACGCTCCAGCGTGGTCGTCGCCGGCAGCACGATGTCGGCGAGCCGCGCAGCCGGCGTCCACCAGATTTCGTGCACGACGACCGTCTCGGGCCGCCGGAAGGCCTCGACCAGGCGGTTGAGGTCCTGGTGATGATGAAAGGGATTGCCGCCGCACCAGTAGACCGTGCCGATCTCCGGATAGCGGTGGGTCTCGCCGTTGAAGCGGTAGCGCTCCCCGGGATGCAGCAGGCAGTCGGCGATCCGGGCCACGGGGATCGACGAGCCCGCCGGGTTCGGCCCCTTGGACAGCGCGGGCGAGGCGACGGGATGGCGCGGCGCGCCCATGCCGCCCATGGAGCCGAGGCCGAAGGCCAGGCCGCCGCCGGGCAGGCCGATATCGCCGATCAGGGCCGCGAGGGCGACGCTGGCCCAGAAGCTCTGCTCGCCGTTCTCGGCACGTTGGAGCGCCCAGGCGGTGGTGAGCAGCGTGCGCTGTCCGGCCGCCCGGCGGGCCAGATCGCGGATCTTCGCCGCGGGCACGCCCGTGATCGCCGCCGCCCATTCGGGCGACTTTTTTGCGCCATCATCCGTGCCATCGAGATAGTGCGCGAAGGCGTCGAGGCCGACGCAGTGGGTCTCGCAGAAGCCGAGGTCGGCCAGGCCTTCCTCGATCA
>JAKSDN010000988.1 GCA_022360075.1 Kiloniellales bacterium
GGTCAGCTTGCGCGTATGCGAACGCTCCTCAAGCTGCGCGCTGGCGTCGATATGCAGAAGGGTTTGCGGCGCAGTCATCATTCGTTCTCCATCTGGAGTCTCGGCTCTGATGACCTTGAACTATCGTACAAGACGCCCGCCGATAAGCGCATATTCCTCAACATTCAGATGAGCTGAGCTCATCTGAAATCGGCTGCACGGCGCCATCTGGTTCGGGAAGGCGGAACATTTTCCTGTTCGGCTCATTTGAGCCGGGTAAAAGGATATGGCGTCTTGCAGGGTGAATTGAATTCATCTACTTGACGTGCATGCGGAAGCTGCCGCCACTCAATGCGCTGCGCGCCTTCGAGGCTGCGGCGCGCCATCTGAGCTTCGCCAGGGCGGCGGAGGAACTTGCCGTGACGCCCACCGCCATCAGCCATCAAATCCGCCTTCTGGAAGAGATCACGGGACAGGCGCTGTTCCGGCGCCGACCCCGACCCATCACATTGACCGAAGCCGGAGAACGTCTCTTCCCGGTGCTGCGCGATGGGCTGGACCGCTTCGCCGCGACCGTTGCCGGTCTGCGTGCGGACGCCGATCAGAGCCCCCTCGTTGTCGCCGCAACAACGGCGTTTGCAAGTCGTTGGCTTGTGCCTCGTCTTGCGAAGCTGAAACAGGACATCGATCTTGAGCTTCAGGTCGAGGCGTCCGAGACGCCGGCCAATCTCCGGTCCGGCGCGGCGGACTTTGCGATCCGCTATAGGCGCACTCCGATACCAGATCTGGAATGCAACGAACTGGCGCGCGACCGCTTTATCCCCGTGATGAGCGCGGCATTGCTCATGTCCGGCTCTCCGGTGAACGCCGTCGCCGATCTTGGGCGACATACGCTCATCCATTTCCGCTGGAAACGGCCGAACTTGGACCCGCCGACATGGCAGCGGTACATCACCGAGGCGCGCGCCGTCGAACCGGACGCCGCGAAGATCGACGTCAAGAGCGGTCTGCATCTGAGCGAGGAATCCCACGCCATTGAAGCGGCGCTCGCCGGCCAGGGCGTCGCGCTGGTGAGCAACGTCCTGGTCCAGCACGAACTCGCCTCGGGGGCGCTGGTCCAACCACTCGATTTCGCTATCGAAGGACTGTGCTTCTATGTTGCCTATCTATCGGCTGCGACGCGACGCGACGCCATCGAGCGTTTCCTCCTCTGGGCCCGCGACGAGATGGCGGAAGCGCCCGGCGCAGCCGGAGGGTCAAGCTGACTTCAGATACAGTGCTCCCACGACCATTTCCGGCGACAGAATTTTCTCCGCGCGAGGATGACACCTCCAAGCCCCGATCTTACTTTCATCCGTATTGATGAAGGCTCTCGCGTATCCAAATCAGCCATCCAATCGGCAGCATCAACGACATGAACAACTTTGCGTTAATCTACAGGGCGTTCGGATCGCCAAGCGACTGTCTGAGACTGGAAAGTGTACCTTTCTGCGCTCCGGGTGCAGGACAGATAAGAGTTGCTATGTCGCTCGCACCGATCAATCCCTCTGATCTGATCCCAATCACAGGCGCCTACTCGAATAGGATCACTCTGCCCCTCGTTGCCGGCTACGAAGGCGTTGGGCGCGTTGTCGCCGCGCCTCAAGAGCATTCCCATCTGCTGGGACAGCGCGTTCTGCCATTGTGTGGCGCAGGAACTTGGCAAACCCATGTCGATTGTGACGCGATCCTTGCTGTCCCGGTTCCCGAGTACATCGGGGATCAAGTTGCGGCCCGCGGCTACATCAATCCTTTGGCAGCTTTGACCATGTTGGACACTTGGCCAGTGAAAGGTAAGCGCGTGCTACTCAGCGGCGCGGGGTCGACCTGTGCTGATCTTCTGGGCCATTGGGCAAGGCTGCAAGGAGCTGAAGAAGTCGTAGGTATTTACCGTTCTGAAAATCGCGTGGAACGCATGAGCGCACTAGGCATCACGCCGGTTTCCATAGATGATCAATCACGGGTCTTGAGCGCAGCAAGAAAAGCGGACCTCACCTTCGATGCCTTGGGGGGACCGATCGCGTCTCTCATCCTTGACACGATGCGTGCGGGATCCGTTTTCATCGGCTACGGCCTTCTTACAGGACAAGCTGTCAGACCGTCTCGTCATCCGGAGGCTGATCATAAGCGCTTCCATCTGCGGCACAGTATAGCGACGATGAGCGCCGAAGTCTGGCAACATCGGTTCACGACTATCTGGAACCTGCTGAGTGAAACCGGCCTTCCCGACGTTCAAGTTTTTCCCTTTAGGAGCTGGCAAGCAGCGCTCGCGGAAACAGTGCGTCCAGGCGCCGCTAAGCCGATGCTGAATTTCGGTTCTGGATGATGACGTCTTCTTCTGAAATCAAATTGAAGCGATGCGGGCCGCGTTCCAATGGTTCGACCAGGGCAGACCGGGTTCGGCCTGCTTTTGCATGATCGCTCCGGAGAATACGGCGTCCACCAGCGTGGCGGCAAAGCTCGGCTATAAGCTGGAAAAGGAAACGTCCTAACAAGGATAGCCCGATCGAAATTCATCTCAGGCTGCCAGCCGCCGAGCCTCTCGTAAGCTGAATGAATATAGTCAGCCATCGATATAGATTTCGCTTATGCAAATAGATAAATAGAATTCCGGTTTTTTTATAACGTCTCGGCGGATATTGGTGTCGGCGTCTTTTGTGATGCCTTAAAACACCATGTATTCAGCGCGCCTTTCCACGACGGTTCCCCTCCTGCTGACGACGGCCCTCGGCCTTCTGGCGACCGACCTCTATCTACCCGCGATCCCGACCATTACCGAGGCCTTGGAGAC
>JAKSDN010001141.1 GCA_022360075.1 Kiloniellales bacterium
GCCCAGCGTCGCGCGTCTTCCCAAGTCGGGTCGTCGCGCTCCCAGGCCGTGCGCGGGTTGACGATGTCCGTGCGCACGATGATGCAGTCGTGCGGCTCGGCGAAGGTCGGGCCGTCGTGTACGACGGTCATTTCGTCGCCGCTGATGTCGATGAGCTGCTCGTTCTCCGGCTTCAGCGGGCCCACGTTGATGAAGCGGTCCTTGGAGAACTTGTTCAGCGACACCAGCCACTTGCCATCGGTCTCCTTGGTCTCGCCCATGGAGCTGTGGTTGTGGCCGGGTTGGTACTGCACATCGACCTTGCCGAGGATCGGGTCCACGTCCTCGCCGTTGAACTTGCGGATGGCGAGATCCATGCTCCATTTCGCGACCTGACTGTCGAGGAACAGGGTCGTGTAGCAGTTGCCCCTGTTGTCGAAAGCCGTGTGCAGCGGCCCGAGGCCGAGCTCGGGCTCGGCGACGATCGCGCCGCGCGGCTCGATCTTGTCGTCGAAGACGTCGGGCAGCTTGGTGACGTCGATCACCGAGACGGTCGGCGAGAGCTTGCCGTTGATCACGATGTGCTTGCCGTCCGGCGCGGTGTTGCAGCCGTGCGGGCTGTTCGAGATCGGGATGTATCGGGTGTAGGGTGAGCCCTTCTGCCCGTTGAGCACCGGCACGCCGCTCATCTCCTCGTAGTCGCCCGCCGCGACCGCAGCCTCGATGCGCTTGATGTCGAAGACGACGGCCCAGTCCTGCTCGTTGGCGGTCATCTCCTCCAGGTTCACGCCCTCCTCGCCGTTGTAGCAGGTCGAGACGGCATAGAGCCCCTGGTAGTCGGCATCGCAGTTGTCGAGGTTGCCGTCGACGATGACCTGCCAGGCGACGGTCATGCTGTCGCCGTCGATCGCGGAGAAGATCGAATGGTACTTCTCCGGCTCGTCGAGAATCGTGCCGTCGTTGGGTATCGGGATCCGGTGCTCGCCGTTGGCGAAGACGTAGCCGGTCCGCGGGAACTTCTGGGGCCGCATGCCGTGGATGTCGGCGGCATTGGGGA
>JAKSDN010000558.1 GCA_022360075.1 Kiloniellales bacterium
CACGGCCGAGAACGTCGCCCGCAAGTGGCAGCTCACCCGCGAGGAGCAGGACAACTTCGCCGTCGCCTCGCAGAACAAGGCCGAAGCGGCGCAGAAGGCCAATCGCTTCGCCGACGAGATCGTCCCGGTCACGATCAAGACCCGCAAGGGTGACATCGTGGTCGAGAGCGACGAGTACCCCAAGCACGGCACGACGATCGACAACCTGGCCAAGCTGCGCCCGGCCTTCGACAAGGAAGGCACGGTGACCGCCGGCAACGCCAGCGGCATCAACGACGGCGCCGCCGCCCTGGTGCTGATGAGCGCCGAGGAAGCCGACAAGCGCGGCGTCACGCCGCTTGCCCGCATCGTCTCCTGGGCGACCTGCGGCGTTGACCCGGCGATCATGGGCACCGGGCCGATCCCGGCCAGCCGCGCGGCGCTGGAGAAAGCCGGCTGGAAGACCGACGACCTGGATCTGGTCGAGGCCAACGAGGCCTTCGCCGCTCAGGCGCTCGCTGTCAACAAGGACCTCGGCTGGGACACCGACAAGGTCAACGTCAACGGCGGCGCGATCGCCATCGGTCACCCGGTCGGCGCCTCGGGCGCGCGCGTCCTTGTCACCCTGCTGCACGAGATGGCCAAGCGCGATGCCAAGAAGGGCCTGGCCACGCTCTGCATCGGCGGCGGCATGGGCATCGCCATGTGCGTCGAGCGCGGCTGAGCCGAAGCGACCGCAAGCGCGACACTCGAAGCGGACGGGCCGCTCCCTCGGGGCGGCCCGCCGCTCGTTCGGCCGGCCGCTCGCGGGGCGGGCTTGATCTCGCGCAACGACCTTGGACCCATCATCGCAATAGTGTTTTGATACGACATCGGCGCGTCCGCGCGCAGGCGCGGCAGCCGCAACAAAGGTTTGAAACGGGGAGGATCAATCATGGCGCGCGTTGCTTTGGTCACCGGCGGCACCCGGGGCATCGGGGCTGCGATCTCGATCGCTTTGAAGGACGCCGGCTACAGCGTGGCCGCGACCTACGGCGGCAACGACGAGGCGGCGAACAAGTTCAAGGACGAGACCGGCATTGCCGTCTACAAGTGGGACGTCGGCGACTTCGAAGCCTGCAAGACTGGCATCGCGCAGGTCGAGGCCGACCTCGGCCCGGTCGACGTGCTGGTCAACAACGCCGGCATCACGCGCGACGGCACGCTGCACAAGATGAGCGCGGACAACTGGCGTGCCGTGATCGCGACCAACCTCGACTCCCTCTTCAACATGACCCGCAATGTCATCGAGGGTATGCGCAGCCGTGGCTTCGGGCGCATCGTCAACATCTCCTCGATCAACGGCCAGAAGGGCCAATTCGGCCAGTCGAACTACGCCGCCGCGAAGGCCGGCCTGATCGGCTTCACCAAGTCCGTGGCCCAGGAGAACGCGGGCAAGGGCATCACCGTCAACGCGATCGCGCCCGGCTACATCGGCACCGAGATGGTCCGTGCCGTGCCCGAAGAGGTGCTCAAGGCGAAGATCCTGCCGCAGATCCCGGTCGGCCGCCTCGGCGAGCCCGAGGAGGTCGCGCGCTCCGTCGTCTTCCTGGCCGACGACGCCTCCGGCTTCATGACCGGCTCCACGCTGTCGATCAACGGCGGGCAGTACATGGCGTAAACCCAGCCCTAGCGCCGAGGCGCGGCCTGCGAAACGAAAGCGCCAAGGCGCATTTCAGAATCGACGCAGGCCATTGCTGAAGACGCCGACGCGCTCGATGAACGCCGCGTGATCGTCCAGGGCGGCGCTGTTCTCCTTCAGCCATGCGGCGCGCCGTTTTGCCTTTTCACGCTGGCGCTCAGACAGCTCTGGGGTCGAGTTGTCTTCTCTTTCTTTTCCGATCCGATCGGCTCTCACCGGTGGCGTTCCGGCTTTCAGGTGGTTTGAGCGAGGGCCATCAAGCAAAGTACCGTGTTTGGAGGCCCAGATCTGCACCTGAGGCCGCCCGAGAGCCGTTCTGACCGAATCTGCCGGATCGGTCGGCTATGCAGGATCGAAACCAGAGGGAGGCCCTCCATGGCCCTGGCACCGCTGATCGAATACGACGAGGCCTCCGCGGAGGTGCGGGCGGTCTATGACGACATCATGGCGACGCGCCAGGTCGACTGGATCAACAACTTCTGGAAGGTCATCGCCAACGACCCGGCGACGCTGCGTCGGACCTGGGAGAGCCTGAAGGAGGTCATGGCGCCGGGCGTACTCGATCCTTTGATCAAGGAGATGGTTTTCGTCGCAGTCTCGGTGACCAACAACTGCGAATACTGCATCAAGTCGCACACCGCCGCGGCCCGCAAGGCGGGCATGACCCAGGAGATGATGGCCGAGCTGATCGCCGTGGTCGGCATGGCGAACGAGACCAACCGCCTCGTCACCGGCTATCAGGTCGAGGTCGACACGGCGATCGAGCAGGCCGCGCGCGGGGACTAGGGAGCGTGAGCGACTATCCCAACCGGCCTTTGATCGGCGTCGGGGTGATCGTTTTCAAGGCCGATCGGGTGCTGTTGATCCGCCGCGGCAAGCCGCCGCGCGAGGGCCAGTGGAGCCTGCCCGGCGGCCGCCAGCGTTTGGGCGAGACGGTGCGCGCGACGGCGGTGCGTGAGGTGCGCGAGGAGACCGGTTGTGCGGTCGAGGTGACGACTCTGCTCGACGTCGTCGATTCGCTCACACGGGACCCGGCCGGCGTGATCCAATACCACTACACGCTGATCGACTTCCTGGCCGAGTGGCGCGATGGCGCGGCCCGCGCGGCCGGCGATGCGGCCGACGTAGCCTGGGCCGATCCGGACGCTCTCGCGCCCTACGATCTTTGGAGCGAGACCCGGCGGCTGATCGCTCTGGCTCGCGAGCGTCGGGCCTGACCTGATCTCAGCTCCTCGCGGAACAGAGCGGCGCGGAACTGGCAGTATCAGGCCTGGATCGGTCCGGCGGATAGGTCCGGATCGATCGCCTTCTGCCAAAGGTCATAGTCGCGCAGCAATCTGGAGTATCTGCGGGACAGCTCGGACAGCCTCAACAGTTTCTCGACGGAGTCGCCGTTCTGCGCGAGATCGTCGCGCAGCGTCGCGATCTGGGCCAGGTGGTTTGCCAGGTCGCCGGTCTTGTCGTCCTTGTCGGATCGCATTGCCCTTCGTGGTCCTATGCGTTGTGCGTTATCGGGGTGAATTCAATGGGCGCGTTATGACCGATTATGGTTGATCGATCGTAAAGACAGCCGTCCTGCCCGGCGACAACACACTGAAGCGCAGCGGCGAATCGTCGTTCGCGGGTTCCGGCGGGTTGTCCGCATCGCGCAGGCACTGCGAGCCGCTGCCGTCGATCCAGAGCTCCGCCTGGCCGAGCTTCTGGCAATAGCGCTCGAGGAGCGCCGAGAGGAGCTGAATCTTCTCCTCCGAGCCGCCGCTTCGATCGATATCGGACTTAAGCCTCAAGATCGTCGTACGGAGGCGCTCAAGCTCAATTTCTTGAGTATGCTCGACGTGAAGTAGCATCTGACGAATCTTAGCCCCACTTTTGTTATATGCCAAAGGACCGGACTGGTCATTCGGGCCGGTCGTTCTTACTAGCCGTACTACCCAAATTCTTTCCGAATCGTAAAGGAATTCGATCTTGCATCGCTGCGGCGCGGGCGTGAGGCGTCATCAGGCGGCGCACAACGCTTGTCGGCGCGACGCCGGACCGCTAGGAGAAAGGCGCCCATGAGCCTCGCAAAGTCGACCGCCAGTTCGCCGCCGCTTCGCCCGACGCTGATCGGTGGCGTCGCCGTCCTCCTGTGGTCGCTGCTCGCGCTCTTCACGACCTGGGCCGGCGGGATCCCGCCTTTTCAGCTCGTCGCCATGACCTTTGCCGTCGCCTTCCTGGCGAGCCTGCTCATGCTGGCGCTGCGGGGCCGCGCGGCCTTCGCCCGCCTGCGCCAGCCGCCGGCGGTCTGGGCTTTGGGCGTGGCGGGCCTGTTCGGCTATCACTTCTTCTATTTCGTCGCCCTGGCCAAGGCGCCGGCGGTCGAGGCCAGCCTGATCGCCTATCTCTGGCCGCTCCTGATCGTCTTGTTCTCGGCTCTGCTGCCCGGCGAGCAACTGCGCTGGTTCCACCTGGTGGGCGCGGCGATGGGCTTGGCCGGCGCCGCGCTGCTGGTCACGGGCGGCGGCGCGATCGCCTTCAAGGCGGAGTTCGCCCTCGGCTACCTCGCAGCGCTCGCCTGCGCGCTCACCTGGTCGGCCTATTCGGTCGCGAACCGGCGCTTCGGCCAGGTGCCGACGGACGTGGTCGGCGGCTTCTGCGGCTTCGTGGCCCTGCTCGGCCTGCTCTGCCACGGGCTGCTGGAGACCACGGTCGTGCCGAATCCGCTCCAGGCGCTCGCCGTCCTGCTGCTCGGCCTGGGCCCGGTCGGCGCGGCCTTCTTCGCCTGGGACCACGGAACCAAGCATGGCAACATTCAGGCGCTCGGCGCCTTCTCCTACGCCGCGCCGCTGATCTCGACCGGGATCCTGATCCTCTTCGGCCGGGCCGAAGCCACTTGGGTCGTCGGCCTGGCCTGCGCCTTGATCGCCGGCGGCGCGGTCTTGGCCTCCGCCGAGCTCCTGCGCCGCTCATGAGCCCGGCGCTCGTCATCTTCGATCTCGACGGCGTGCTGGTCGACAGCGAGCTGATCGCCGCGCGCGCCGTGGCCGAGCTCCTGAGCGAGCACGGGGCGCCGCTGACGACCGAGGAAGTCGTCGGCCGCTTCGCCGGCTTGACCGATCGCGAAATCGCGTCGGTGGTCGAGCGCGAGACCGGCCGGCGCCTGCCCGGCAACTTCGACGAGCTCGCTGATCGGCGCACGATGGCGCTCTTCGACGGTGTCCTGACCGCCGTGCCGGGTGCCGCCGAGACCTTGCCCCATATCCACGTCCCGATCTGCGTGGCCTCGAATTCGCCGCCCGAACGCGTGTCGCGCTCGCTCGCGACGGTGGGGCTGGACCGCTTCTTCACCGACCAGACGCTGTTCTCGGCGCTGACCGTCGAGCGGCCGAAGCCGGCGCCCGACATCTATCTGCATGCCGCGGACCGGATGACCGTGGCGGTCCAGGATTGCCTGGTGGTCGAGGACAGCCCGACCGGCGTGCGGGCGGCGGTGGCCGCGGGCATGACCGTGCTCGGCTTCGTCGGCGCCGGCCATATCGCCGACCGCGAGGCCCATGGGGCCGGGTTGCGCGCGGAGGGCGCCAGCGCGATCCTGACGGTCTTCGCGGAGCTGAAGGGCTATCTGCCCGGACGTTAGCTTGAGGCGTGTTCAAGCTAGCCGAAATACAAATCACTCCCGCAACTGGCCCGGCCTCGATTAAAGTCCGGCGGTTTCACGGCCCGCGGCTGGAGCCGGCCGGGTAAGCGATGGGAGGGCGACGATGGCCGAGGAAGCGGACGAGAGGACCATCACCGGCGGCTGTCTCTGCGGCGCGGTCCGCTACCGCGCGCAAGGGCCCTTCCGTGACATCATCGCCTGCCACTGCGAGATGTGCCGGCGCACCCACGGCCACTACGCCACCTACAGCAGCGTCGCCCGTGAGCGCCTCACCTTGACCGAGGATCGCGGCCTCAAGTGGTACGACTCCTCCGACACGGCGCGGCGCGGCTTCTGCACCGGTTGCGGCGCAAGCCTGTTCTTCGAACCCCTCGGCTCGGGCCGGATATCCTTCGCCGCCGGCAGCATCGACCAGCCGAGCGGCCTGACGATCAGCCACCACATCTACGTGGCCGACGCCGGCGACTACTACGAGATCGACGACGACTTGCCGCGCTTCGCGCAGTCGAGTCAGAGCGCTCGGCCAACGGTCGGTTGACCCCCTCACCCAGCTCCGGCTAAGGCGCGGCCTGCGGCCTCCCCAAGCCTTCACAACCCTCCCCCTTGTTGGGGGCGCGGCGCAGCCGCGGGACCGCAGGTCGAAGGGGTGGGGGTGACGACGCCGCAGGCGTCACCGGAACAAGATGTGTGCACACCTTAGCCCCCGTGGGGGAGGGGGATGCGCAGGGTTGGTGCGGCGACAGCCGCGCCTTACCCGGAGCTGGGTGAGGGGGCGTCCCGCACAGCACGACGAAATCGTCGTATCACCCACCCACCGGAAAACGCCGCCGCAGCCAGTCGCAGATCAGCCGGTTGGTCTCCTCCGGCTTCTCCTGCTGGATCCAGTGGCCGCAGTCGGGCATCACGTGACGTTCCAGATCGGGGACATGGCCGACCATCGCCTCGGTATAGTGCGGTCCGCAGACCACGTCGTGCGCGCCGCTGATCATCAGGCAGGGCACCTCGATCCGCTCGGGCAGGCCTTCGGTCAGCGCCCAGTTGCGCGCCAGGTTGCGGTACCAGTTGAGGGCGCCGGTGAAGCCCGTGTTCTCGAAAGCCGTCACGTAGCGGCGCAGGTCCGCCTCACCGAGGAAGAAACGTCCGGGCCAGGTCTCTTCGGGTGCCTTGAAGTCTTCCATCAGAGCCAGGCTCTCCACCTCGAAGGGCCGCCGCTCGCCGTCGCTCAGGCCGGCGCTGGCGCGGAAGAAGTAGCGGGCCGTCCGCGCGACATCGGCGGCGAGCTCGGCATCGGCGCGGCCCGGCTCTTGGAAGTAGAGCATGTACATGTCGTCGCCGAAGCGCGCGCGGCAGGCCGTGAGGACGTCGGTCTCGCCGCGCGGGAAGTAGGGGTAGGTGAGCGCGATGATCCCCGCGACCCGCTCGGGATGCAGTAGCGCGAGCTGCCAGTTCACCAGGGCGCCCCAGTCGTGACCGCAAAAGACCGCCCGCTCCTGGCCCAGCGCGTCGAGCAGCCCGACCAGGTCGCCGGTCAGCGCGCGGATGTCGTAGGCCTCGACCGCCGATGGCCGCTCGGAGGCGCCGTAGCCGCGCTGGTCCAAGGCAATGGCGCGGTAGCCGGCAGCGGCCAAAGGGCCGATCTGATGGCGCCAGGAATAGGCCAGCTCCGGGAAGCCGTGGCAGAGCACGACCGGGAAGCCCGAGCCTTGCTCGTAGACGGCGAGGCGGACTCCATTGGCCCTGACGGTCGTCGGGGCAGGAAATTTCACGGTCTCAGCTTGGCCGCCGCGGCGTCGGGCGCCAGTCCGGCGGGGCGAGCTCGAAGCCGTCGAACTCGAAGGCCGGGGCCACGGTGCAGCCGACCAGGCTCCAGGCGCCCAGGCTTTCGGCCGCCTGCCAGGCCCCGGCGGGCACCACGGCCTGGGGACGCTGGCCCTGCGCCAGGTCTGGTCCCAGATGCAGCGCCTCGGCGTCGTGGCCGTTCTCAGAGATGCTGAGCACGAGCGGGCCGCCGGCATACCAGTGCCAGATCTCGACGGCGTCGATCCGGTGCCAGTGGCTGACCTCGCCGGCCTTCAGCAGGTAGTAGATCGCCGTCGTCGCGCCGCGGCCGCCGTCGGCCGGCTCATGGCGGTAGGTCTCGCGGAAATGGCCGCCCTCGGGATGCGGCATGAGCGCGAGCCGGTCGATGATCTGGTCGGCGTCCATGCCATAAACCTCCCCTTTTCGGGCGAGCCTATCACCGCCTCCGACGGCTCGAAAGGGCGGGCACCCTGCCGTTTCACGCTCTGTTTGAGGCTTGGCCCTTCTGTGCTAGCGTGCCGCGCCATGTGGCCTGATGTCGTCGATCTCAGGGACTTCTACGAGACCCGCGTGGGGCAGGTGGCGCGGCACATGATCCGCCGCCAGGTGCG
>JAKSDN010001367.1 GCA_022360075.1 Kiloniellales bacterium
CGCTGCCCGAGGATGCGCGCGATTCGCTGATCGCGATCGGCCGCCGGGTCTTCGATGAACTGGCGGCGCGGCCCGGCGTGTGGGCCTTCTGGTGGCCGCGCTTCGAGCGCATCGCGGATTGGGTGGTGGCCGCCGAACGGGTGCGGCGAACGCGCATGCGCCAGGCCCGGCCGGAGGTGCGCGGTCGTCTCGAGCTGCCGGGGCCCGCCGGGCCATTTCGGATTCGAGCCAAGGCCGACCGCATCGACGTGACCGCCGACGGCGGCATCGCGATTCTGGACTACAAGACCGGGGCGCTGCCGACCTCGACCGCGATCGAGCTCGGCTTCTCGCCGCAGTTGCCGCTCGAAGCGGCCATTGCCGCAGCCGGCGGTTTCGCCGGCCTGCCCGAGGGCACACCGGTCGAGCTGGGCTTCTGGCGCCTGAGCGGCGGCGAGCCGCCCGGTGAGCAAAGGCTGCTGCGCGGCGACCCCGCGGCCTGGGCCGCCCATGCGCTCGACGGACTGACGGCGCTGATCGCTGCCTTCGACGACGAGGCGATGCCCTACAGCGCCGCGCCGCGGCCCGACTGGGCACCGCGCTACAGCGACTACGCCCATCTCGCCCGCGTGGCGGAGTGGGCCGGTAGCGCGCCGGAAGAAGCCGGATGAGCGAGGCGACGCTGCCGCAAGAGACCGATCCGCCGCCCGCGGCCGCCAAGCTCGCGCGGGCCGTGGCGGCACAGCGCCAGGCCGCGCGGCCGGATGCCTCGGTCTGGGTCGCGGCCTCGGCCGGCACCGGCAAGACCAAGGTGCTGATCGACCGCGTGCTGAGCCTGATGCTCGACGGCACCGAGCCTTCGCGCATTCTCTGCCTGACCTTCACCAAGGCGGCGGCGGCCGAGATGTCGAATCGTTTGGCCGAGCGCCTGGCGGCTTGGACGGCGGATGCCGACGAGAAGCTCGAGGCCGAGGTCGCCTCGCTCATCGGGCAGGCGCCGGATCCCGAGACGCTCGCGACCGCCCGGCGCCTCTTCGCCCGGGTCCTGGACGCGCCGGGCGGCATGAAGATCCAGACCATCCACGCCTTCTGCCAGTCGCTGCTCGGCCGATTTCCGCTGGAGGCGGGCGTGGCCCCGCACTTCCAGGTGCTCGACGAGCGCTCCGCCGCCGAGATGCTGGCCGCCGCGCGCGACGAGGTCCTGTCGCGCAGCGACCGGCCCGACGCCGCTCGCTTGACGGCGGCGGTCGCGGCGGTGACCGCCCATGCCCAGGAGCAGGGCTTCGATGCCCTGATGGGCGAGGTCACCAAGGAGCGCGGCCGGATCGGGCGGCTGCTTGCCCGGCACGGCGGGGTCGAGGGCATTCGGCGCGCGCTGGCGCGGCGGCTCGCCGTCGCGCCGGACGCGACGCGGGAGTTCCTGCTCGCCGAGGCCGTATCCGACGAGGCTCTCGACCTGATGGGCCTGCGCTTGGCGGTTTCCGGCCTGGCCCAGGGCGGCAAGACCGATCAGGCCCGCGCCGCCGCGATCGCCGCTTGGCTCGAGGCTCCGCAGCGCCGCGCGGCAGGCTTTCAGGACTACCTTGCCGCCTTCTTCACCGCCGGCGGCGAGGGCCCGGTCTTCAAGACGCTGGTCCACAAGCAGGCTTTAGCGGCCGCGCCCGGCGCCGACCGGATTCTGGCCGCCGAGGCCGAACGGCTCGAGGCGGTCCGTGCCCAGCTTCGCGCGCTTACGGTTCTCGACGCGACCGCCGCCCTGCTGACCATCGGCGCGGCGATCCTCGAGGCTTATGAGCGGCACAAGCAGGCCCGCGCCTTGCTGGACTACGACGACCTGATCCTCAAGACCCGGGATCTGCTGCGGCCGCCGGGCGCGCCGCAATGGGTCCTCTACAAGCTCGACGGCGGGCTGGACCACGTGCTGATCGACGAGGCCCAGGACACCAGCCCCGAGCAGTGGGAAGTGATCGCGGCCCTGAGCGGGGAGTTCTTCGTCGGCGAGGGGCGGCGCGACTACTCGCGCACGGTCTTCGCGGTCGGCGATACCAAGCAGTCGATCTACGGCTTCCAACGCGCCGACCCCAAGGCCTTCGCGGTCATGCGCGAGGCCTTCACCGAGAAAGCCAGCGCGGCACGGCAACGCATGGATGCGGTCGAGCTCGACGTCTCCTTCCGCTCCACGGCCGCGGTGCTTTCGGCCGTCGATGCCGTCTTTGCCGGCGCCGTCGCACAGGACGGCTTGATGCTGGAGGACGGCACGCTGAGCCATGACCCCCTGCGGGTCGGCCAGGCCGGTCGGGTCGAGCTTTGGCCGACGCTCGATCCTCTGGAAACGGAGGCGCCGGCTCCCTGGGCCCCGCCGCCGGTCCGTGACCTGCACGACGAAGGGGCCGGCGGCGGGCCGGCTGCCATTGAGGCACCGCCATTGACCCGGCTCGCCCGGCTGATCGCGCGCAAGATCTGGCACTGGACCCGAGATCCGGCCGGCGCGGCCGACCCGGAGGCCAGGCTCGCGTCCAAGGACCGGCGGCTCGAGCCCGGCGACATCATGGTGCTGGTGCGCCGGCGCAACCGCTTCGTCGAGGAGCTGGTCCGCGCGCTCAAGCAGCTCGAGGTGCCGGTCGCCGGTGTCGACCGCATGGTGCTGAGCGACCAGCTCGTGGTCATGGACCTGGTGGCGCTGGGCCGCACGCTGCTGCTGCCGGAGGACGACCTGACCCTGGCCTGCGTGCTCAAGGGCCCCCTGATCGGCTTCACGGAGGAACAGCTTTTCGATTTGGCCCGCGATCGCGATGCCAGCCTCTGGCAGGCCTTGCGCAGCCAGGCCGGGACGAGGCCGGAATGCACGCGCGCGCGCGACATGCTGGCCGGCTTGCAGGCCCGCGCCGACTACTTGCGGCCCTACGAGCTTTATGCCGAGTTGCTGGGCGCCGGCGGCGGCCGCAAGCGGCTGCTGGCGCGGCTCGGCCCGGACGCGAACGACCCGATCGACGAGTTCCTGTCGCTCGCGCTGGCCTACGAGCGCGAGCACGTGCCGGCGCTGGAGGGCTTTCTGCATTGGCTCGAGTCCGGCCGGCAGGAGGTCAAGCGCGATCTGGAGCATGGCCAGGACGCGGTGCGGGTCATGACCGTGCACGGTGCCAAGGGCTTGCAGGCGCCGGTCGTTTTCCTGCCGGATAGCTTGCAGACGCCGCCGGCCGAGCGCGGCCTGCTCTGGCTGGAGGGCGATGACGAGGCCAGGCGCCTGGCGCTTTGGCCGTTGCGCCAGGCCTACGACGGCGCGGTCACGGCAGAAGCCCGTGCCGCCGCGCGCCATGCCCAGGCCCAGGAGTATCGCCGGCTGCTCTACGTCGCCATGACGCGGGCCGAGGATCGGCTTTACGTCGCCGGCTGGAACACCCGCAAGGAGGCGCCCGAGGATTCCTGGTACCGCCTGGTCGAGGCCGCGATGCCTGCGATCGAAGGCAGCGAGACCGTCGCGTTCGACTTCGCCGAGACAGGCAACGGCGGCGGTGCTTCGGGCTGGCGCCTGGAGCAGCGGCAGACCGCCGCGCCCGAGAAACGCGGGCCCACCGCCACGCCCTTCGAGCCGCTTGCGCTGCCGGCTTGGGCGCAAAGCCCCGTATCCCCCGAGCCCGCGCCGCCACGGCCCCTCGCGCCCTCGCGGCCGGTGGCCGACGAGCCGCCCGTCGATTCTCCGCTGGGTCCCGGGGGCGCGGCACGCTTCCAGCGCGGGCTGATCGTCCACCGCCTGCTGCAGAGCCTGCCCGACCTGCC
>JAKSDN010000531.1 GCA_022360075.1 Kiloniellales bacterium
ATCCCTGGGGCCAATAAAGTCCTCTAGGGAGCTGGCTCTGCCGGAGTCGTGGCTTCGGTACACGGCGCCCACCTGCTTTTGCAGGCCACAGAGGATGAGCGTCGGCCAACGGCCTTCGCGGCACCGCCGACCTTGCGCCAAGGCTGGTCAGGACGCTCGGACCCCCCGATGACCGTAACGATCGACGAGGTCAAAGCCGAACTGCGCGCCGCGGCGCGCCGGCGGCGCAAGGCGGCCTGGGAGGGCAATGCCGAGGCCGGCGCGGCGGTGCGCGACCGCTTCTTGGCCACGCTCACGCCACCCGCCGGAATCGCGATCTCCGCCTACTGGCCGATTGGCAGCGAGCTCGATACGCAGCCTTTGATGGCGGCTTTGCACGCGCGTGGCCACCGGCTCGCCCTGCCGGTGGTGCAAGGGCGCGGCCGGCCGCTGCTATTCCGCGCCTGGGCGCCCGGCGAGCCTTTGGTCAAGGCCGGCTTCGGCTTGAGCGAGCCCGCCGCCGACCGCGACGTTCTGGTCCCCGCGCTGCTGATCGTGCCGCTGCTGGCCTTCGACCGGCGCGGCTATCGACTGGGCTACGGCGGCGGATTTTACGACCGCACGCTGGCCGGCCTGCGCGCGGCCTCGCCTGCAGGCGAGCCGATCGTCGCCGTCGGTGTCGCCTTCGCGGCGCAGGCGCTGCCCGAGGTGCCGGTGACAGGGACCGACGAGGCGCTGGACTGGGTGATCACCGAAACCGAGTCGATCCGGCGGCCCTGAAGCGCAGCGAGCATTCGGATCATGCGAATTCTCTTTTGTGGCGACATCGTCGGACGCTCGGGACGGGAAGCCGTTTTCAAGTTCCTGCCAGGCTGGCGCGCCGATCTCGGGCTCGACTTCGTGATCGCCAACGGCGAGAACGCCGCGGCCGGCTTCGGCATCACGCGCAAGATCTGCGACGAGCTCTTCGGGGCCGGGATCGACGTCATCTCCGGCGGCAACCATAGCTGGGACCAGCGCGAGGCCCTGGCCTTCATTGATGCCGAGCCGCGGTTGCTGCGGCCCTACAACTATCCCAGAGGGACGCCTGGCCGTGGAGTCGGCCTGTTCGATGCCGGCCGCGGCCGCAAGATCATGGTGCTCAACCTCATGGGCCGCCTTTTCATGGATCCGCTCGACGATCCCTTCGCCAGCCTCGAGCAGGAGCTGGCCAAGGTCCGCGTCGGCGCTTCGGTCGCCGCGATCGTGGTCGACTTCCATGCCGAGGCGACCAGCGAGAAGATGGCCATGGGCCATGTCGTCGACGGCCGGGTGAGCCTCTGCGTCGGCACCCATACCCATGTGCCGACCGCCGATCAGGTCGTCCTGCCCGGGGGAACGGCCTACATCTCCGACATCGGCATGTGCGGCGACTACGACTCTGTCATCGGCATGAGCAAGGAGATCCCGGTCGCGCGCTTTACCCGCAAGCTGCCGACCGAGCGGCTTCAGGTCGCCACGGGCGAAGGTACGCTTTGCGCGGTTTTCGTGGAGACCGACGATAAGACGGGGCTGGCGCAGCGCATTGAGCCGGTGCGCCTGGGCGGCAGGCTCGCCCAGGCGAGACCCTCGCTCTGAACTCCGGAACGGGTGAGACGTCGGCGCCCGCCGTCGATCAGCCTTGGCTGTCCGGGCGCATGGCGAGGAAGCGCGAAAGCTCTTGCTCGAGCACCTGCGCTTGCTGCGTGATGCCGCGGGCCACCGAAACGGCTTCTTGTGCCGCGGCGCCGTCGCCGTCGCGGCTTTCCAGGGCCAGGATGTCGGCGAGGGCCTTGTCGGCGGTCTGCGATGCGAAGCGGTCGACGATCGTCGCGGCCTCTTCGAGCACCCGGGCGATCTCAGCCTCGTCCAGACAATCGATGTCGGCGATCGAAAGCTCGAGGGTCGAAGAACTCTGGGTCATGGCCTCATGTCCCTAACTGGGCCGGATTGACACCGATTATCTTCTCGACGCCGCCTTTATGTTCGCTTAACAGGGAGGCCGTTTTCGCCGCACATTGCCTTCAGGTGACGGGGGAATCCTGTTAAAAGGCGTCATCTTGTCGCCATAAAGCTCCGTTAACGAACCGCCAGTGGGACGTACGCCGCCTACCCCCATATACGGTAGGTGGAGGAGCGGCGTAACCACGATCTAGGGTCGAAGGGTCATGGCCGGCCATTCGCAATTCAAGAACATCATGTACCGCAAAGGCGCGCAGGACAAAAAGCGCGCCAAGCTGTTCGCCAAGCTGATTCGCGAGGTCACGGTGGCGGCGAAGAGCGGCACCGACCCCGGGGCGAACCCGCGGCTGCGTGCCGCGATCTCGGCGGCCCGCGCGGCGAACATGCCCAAGGACAACATCGACCGCGTCCTCAAGCGCGCCGAGGGCGGCGAGGACGATGCCAACTTCGAGGAGATCCGCTACGAGGGCTTCGGGCCGGGTGGGGTCGCGATCATCGTCGAGGCCTTGACCGACAACCGCAACCGCACCGCCTCGGAGGTGCGCGCCGCCTTCAGCAAGCAGGGCGGCTCGCTGGGCGAGACCAACAGCGTGTCCTTCATGTTCGAGCGCGTCGGGACGATCGGCTACCCGGCCGAGACCGCCTCGGCGGACGCGATGTTCGAGGCGGCGGTGGAAGCCGGCGCGGACAACGTGGAGACCAGCGAGGAGGGTCACGAGATCACCTGCGCGCCCGACGACTTCTCGGCCGTGCGCGACGGCCTCGCGGAGCGCTTCGGCGATCCGCGCGAGGCGAGCTTGACCTGGAAGCCGCTCAACACGGTGCAGGTCGACGACGGCTCGGCCGAGACTCTCCTGAAGCTGCTGGACGTCCTGGACGACAACGACGATGTGCAGCAGGTATCGGCCAACTTCGAGATCGCCGACGACGTCATGCAACGGCTGACCGCGTGAGCCGGGCGGGGCGAGGAGCCTGAATGCGTGTCGTCGGATTCGATCCCGGTTTGCGCCGCACCGGATGGGGCGTGATCGAGGCCGCGGGCTCGCACCTGCGCCATGTCGCGAACGGCGTGATCGAAAGCGACGGTGGCCTGGACGTGGCCCGGCGCCTGGTTCAGCTCCACGAAGGATTGCTCGCCGTGCTCGACGAATATCGGCCCGAGGAGGCAGCGGTCGAGACCAGCCTGGTGAACAAGAACGCCTCCTCGACCTTGAAGCTGGGCCTGGCGCGCGGCGTCGTTTTGATGACACCGGCAAGCCTTGGCCTGCCGGTCGCCGAGTACCTGCCGAACATCGTCAAGAAGGCAGTGGTGGGCAGCGGCCATGCCGACAAGGACCAGGTCGGCGACATGGTCTCGCGCTTGCTGCCGGGCTGCCCGATCGCCGCGCGCGACGCTGCCGACGCGCTGGCGGTGGCGATCTGCCACAGCCACCATGCCGCCACCGGCCGCAAGTGGGCCGCGGGCGCCGAGGACGCCTTGCAGGGCCGGGCGGGGCAGGGCCGGGCGGGGCAGGGCCGGGCGGGAGGGCGACGTTGATCGGCAAGCTGACCGGCCGCCTGGATTCGACGGGCGATGGCTGGGCCATCGTCGATGTCTCGGGCGTCGGCTATCTCGTCTACTGCTCGGGACGCTCGCTGGCCCGCTTGGGCGGCGCGGGCGAAGCCGTCTCCCTGCTGATCGAGACCCACGTTCGCGAAGATCACATTCATCTCTACGGCTTTGCCGAGCCGGCCGAGCGGGACTGGTTCCGACTGCTCTCGACCGTTCAAGGCGTCGGCGTGCGCATGGCGCTGGCGATTTTGAGCGCGCTCGCGCCCGCGGAGCTGGTCCAGGCGATCGCGGCCCAGGACAAGGCGGTGCTGACCCGCGCCAATGGCGTCGGCCCCAAGCTCGCCGGCCGCATCGTCACCGAGCTCAAGGACAAGGTCGGCGGCCTTTCGCTGGGCCCCGCGGCGTCGTTGGATAGCGGGATGCCGGTTCCTGGCGCGTCGCCAGCCGCGCTCGGTGGGCCGGCCGACGATGCCGTCTCCGCCCTGGTCAACCTCGGCTATCGGCGCATCGACGCCTTCGGCGCGGTGGCCAAGGCGAGCCAATCCCTGGGCGGTGAAGCGGCCCTCGACGCCCTGATCAAGCAGGGGCTCAAGGAGCTCTCGGCATGAGCGAACCCCGCGTCATCGCGCCCGAGCTTGCCGCCGAGGACGGCGCCGAGCGGTCTCTGCGACCGGAGAGCCTCGACGACTTCGTCGGCCAGGCCCAGTTGCGCGCCAACCTGCGGGTCTTCATCGAGGCGGCGCGCGGCCGCGGCGATGCCCTGGATCACGTGCTCTTCTCGGGCCCGCCGGGCCTCGGCAAGACGACGCTGGCGCAGATCGTGGCGCGCGAGCTCGGCGTCGGATTCCGGGCGACCTCGGGCCCGGTGATCGCGCGCGCGGGCGACCTCGCCGCTTTGCTGACCAACCTGCAGCCGCGCGACGTGCTCTTCATCGACGAGATCCATCGCCTGAACCCGGCGGTCGAGGAGATCCTCTATCCGGCGATGGAGGACTTCCAGCTCGATCTCATCATCGGCGAGGGGCCGGCGGCGCGTTCCGTGCGGATCGATCTGCCGCCCTTCACGCTGGTCGCGGCGACCACGCGCGCCGGCCTGATCACCACGCCGCTGCGCGAGCGCTTCGGCATCCCGCTGCGCCTGGGCTTCTACGCGCCCGAAGAGCTGGAACGGATCGTACGGCGCGGCGCCGGCATCCTCGCCGTCGAGCTGACGCCCGACGGTGCCGGCGAGATCGCCCGGCGCGCGCGCGGCACGCCGCGCGTGGCGGGCCGGCTGCTGCGCCGGGTGCGCGACTTCGCCGCGGTCGCGGGCCGGACCTCGATCGATGCGGCCGCCGCCGATGGCGCGCTGCGCCAGCTCGACGTGGACGAGCGCGGATTCGATGCCATGGACCGACGCTACCTGCGCTGCATGGCCGAGAACTACGCCGGCGGGCCGGTCGGCGTCGAGACCATGGCGGCCGCGCTCTCCGAGCAGCGCGACGTGCTGGAAGAGGTCATCGAGCCCTACATGATCCAGCAGGGCCTTCTGCAGCGCACGCCGCGCGGCCGCATGCTCACGCATCTCGGCTATGGCTACCTCGGGCTCGACGCGCCGCGCGATCGCGGCCAGCTCTCGCTGCTCGAAGAAGGCGAGCCGGCCTACGATGCGCCCGCCATCGATGCGCCCGCCATCGATCCGCCCAAGGAGACGGCCTCTTGAGCGCCGAGAGCTTGAGCGGTCGGATCGAAGCGGGCGAGCATGTGCTGCCGCTGCGGGTCTACTACGAGGACACCGATGCCGCCGGCATCGTCTATCACGCGAACTATCTCAAGTTCGCCGAGCGGGGCCGAACCGACTTTCTCCGACTGTTGGGAGTCGATCAGTCGGAGATGGCGCGGCGCGAGAGATTGGCCTTTGCCGTGCGCGACTGCACGGTGAGCTTCAAGGCGCCGGCACGGCTCGACGACCTGATCGAGGTGCGCTCGCGCCTGCTCGACCTCAAGGGCGCCACGCTGCGCGCCGAGCAGGCGATCCGCCGCGGCGGCCAGGAGCTGGCGAACCTCGCGGTGCGGGTCGCCTGCGTGACGCTCGAAGGCCGGCCCGTGCGCATTCCGCAGAGCTTGCGGCGCGCACTCGACCCTTTTCTCATACCAGCTTAAACGGGGGTGCAGATGGAGAACCAAGCGATCGACGCCCTGGCGCTGGAGGGCTCCGTGGTCACCGACCTGACCATTTGGGGCCTCTTCCTGCAGGCCGACATCGTCGTGAAGGTCGTGATCGTGGTCTTGATCCTGGCCTCCTTCTGGTCCTGGGCGATCATCTTCGACAAGGCCCTGCGGCTGCGCCGCCTGAAGCGGCGCGCCGATCAGTTCGAAGAGGCCTTCTGGTCGGGGGGATCGCTCGACGATCTTTACGACCGCATCGACAAGCGGCCGCCCGATCCCATGTCGGCGATCTTCGTCTCGGCGATGCGCGAGTGGCGCCGCTCGACCTCGCGCGCCAGCGCCCGCACCGGGCAGACCCTGCTCAACCTGCAGCAGCGCATCGAGCGGGTCATGGACATCACGCTGGGCCGCGAGATGCAGCGCCTCGAGCGGCAGATGATCTTTCTCGCCTCGGTCGGCTCCTCGGCGCCCTTCATCGGGCTGTTCGGCACCGTCTGGGGCATCATGAACGCCTTCACCTCGATCGCGGCGGCCAAGAACACGACGCTGGCGGTCGTGGCGCCGGGCATCGCCGAGGCGCTCTTCGCCACCGCGCTCGGCCTGGTGGCGGCGATCCCCGCCGTGATCGGCTTCAACAAGCTCTCGACCGATCTCGGCCGCTACACCGGCCGTCTCGAGGCCTTCGCCGGCGAGTTCACCGCGATCCTGTCGCGCCAACTTGAGGAGCACGAGGCGGCATGAGCGCCGACTTTTTCGTTACGCGGGCCGGCCACGGCCGGCGCCGGCGAAGCCGCTACACGCCGATGAGCGAGATCAACGTGACGCCCTTCGTCGACGTCATGCTGGTGCTGCTGATCGTGTTCATGGTGACCGCCCCGCTGCTGACGGTCGGCGTGCCGATCGACCTGCCGAAGACCAAGGCCCAGGCCCTGAGCAGTCCGGAAGAGCCCCTGGTGATCTCGATCGACTCCGAGGGCATGATCTTCGTCCAGGACACCTCGGTCGAGCTGGTCAACGTGGTGCCGCGCCTCGTGGCGATCACCGAGAACAAGCCGGACACGCGGATCTACGTGCGCGGCGACCGCGCGGTGCACTACGGCCGCATCATGGAAGTTATGGGCCGCGTGAACTCGGCCGGCTTCACCAGGGTCGCGCTGATCGCCGAGTTGCCGCGGGAGGCGCCGGCGTCGAATGGGCAAACGGGGGCGGACGCGGAGGAGCGCGGCTGAGATCATGCCTGTGGGCGCGGTCCTTTCCGCCCTTTTGCACGCGTCGGTCATCGTGATCGTCGTCTTCGGCTTGCCGCATTTCGATGAGCCGCCGGAATTCGTGCCGCCGATCCCTGTCGAGGTGGTGATCGAGGATCCCGTGCCGGAGGCCGAGGTCGCGCCGGAGCCGCCACCCAGCCCGGAGCCCGAACCCGAGAAGCTGGCGGAGCCGGAGCCCGAGCCGGAAACAGTGCCTGAGCCGGAGCCGGCCCCCCAGATCGCCGCCCTGCCGCTCCCCCGCCCCGAGCGGCCCGCCGAGCCGGAGCCGGAGCCCGAGACCGAGGTCGAGCAGCAGGAGGCGCCGCAGGCCGAAGAGGAGCCGGTGGTCGAGGCCGCGCCCGAGCCGGAGCCGGCGCCATCGCTCGAGACCCCGCCCGAGCCGGAGGCACAGCCCGAGCCCGAGCCGGAGACCGCGTCCGAGCCGGAACCGGAGAAGGAGCCCGAGGTGGAGAGCGCGCCGGAACCGGAGGTCGCCGAGGAACGGTCGGAGGAGCTAACCCCGCCCGCGCCGCGGCGGCGGCCGAAGGTCGACGTCGCCCAGGTCGAGCCGGAGAAGGAGGAGCCGGCACCCCAGGTCGATCGCCTGACCTCGATCCTGCGCAATGTCGAAAAGCTGAAAGACGAGCCGGCGCCGGCCACGCGGCAGAACGCCGAGCTGCCGACGCCCCGCTCCCAGCGTCAGCCCAGCCAGCTCGAGGTCAACGAGATGGTGCGCGAGATTCAGAAACAGATGGCCGCCTGCTGGCGGGTCGAGCCGGGTGCGCGCGACGCTCAGGACCTGGTCGTGACGATCCACGTCAACCTCAATCCCGACGGCTCGGTGCGGGTCGCCAAGATCACCGATTCCCAGCGTATGCTGTCGGACGATTTCTTCCGCAGCGCCGCCGAGAACGCGCGGCGCGCCATACTTCGCTGCAGCCCCTTCACGCTCCCGCCGAAGAAGTTCGACATCTGGCGAGAGATGGTCTTGAACTTCAATCCGCGTCAGATGTTCGGCGGTTAGGGGCTGGTGTCGGTCGAGAAGCGTCGGTGAACGAAAGGCAGTTGGTTTGGCCATGACAAGAAACGAAGGATCCAGAAGCAGGAAGGCGGACTTGGAGGCGAGAAGGGCCGGCCCGGTTCTGGCCGTCTTCGGTCTGATCGCTCTCTTCACGGCGTTGGGCCAGCAAGCCCGCGCCCAGCTCGCCGTCGACATCACGCAGGGTTTCGTCGAGCCCCTGCCGGTCGCGGTCACCGAGTTCGTCGGCGAAACGCCGGACGAGGAGAAGACGGGACGCGACATCGCCCAGGTGATCGGCGCGGATCTCGAGCGCTCCGGCCTGTTCCGTCCGATCGATCCGGGTGCCTTCATCCAGGACGCGATAAGCCTCAAGACCGGGCCGCGCTTCGGCGACTGGCGGCTGATCAACGCGCAGGCCCTGGTGCAGGGCTCGCTCGAGATGCAGGCCGACGGGCGGCTGCGCGTCGAGTTCCGGCTGTGGGACGTCTTCGCCGAGCAGCAGATGACCGGCTTGGCCTACTTCACGCCGCCGAGCAACTGGCGCCGCGTCGCGCACATCATCGCCGATGCGATCTACAAGCGCCTGACCGGAGAGGACGGCTATTTCGACACGCGCATCGTCTATGTGGCGGAAAACGGGCCGCAGAACCGGCGGGTCAAGCGCCTCGCCATCATGGATCAGGACGGCGCCAACCACCGCTTCCTGACCGACGGCGGGGATCTTGTCCTCACGCCCCGCTTCTCGCCGACCTCCCAGGAGATCACATATTTGTCTTACATCGGCGGAACGCCGCGGGTGTATCTCTTCAACCTGACAACCGGGCAGCAGGAGGTGCTGGGAGACTTCCCGGGCATGACCTTCGCGCCGCGCTTCTCGCCGGACGGCAACCGGGTCGTTCTGAGTTCGGCCAACTCGGGCAACTCCGAGATCTACGATATGGACCTGCGGACCCGAAAGGTATCGCGGCTGACCAACCACCCGTCGATCGACACCTCGCCCGCCTATGCGCCCGATGGCCGTCAGATCGTCTTCAACTCGGACCGCGGGGGCAGTCAGCAGCTCTACGTCATGAATGCCGATGGCAGCAACGTGCACCGCATCAGCTTCAACAAAGGACGCTACGCCACGCCGGTCTGGTCGCCGCGCGGCGACCTCATCGCCTTCACCCGCATTCACTCAGGACAGTTCTACATCGGCGTCATGCGCCCGGACGGCAGCGGCGAACGCATGCTGGCCAATGGCTTCCTTGTCGAAAGCCCGACCTGGGCGCCGAACGGCCGCGTGCTCTCCTTCTTCAGGCAGGATCGCGCCGACAGCCGAGGTCAGGTGACGAGCAAGGTCTACACGATCGATCTCACGGGCTACAACGAGCGCCAGCTCGTCACCCCGATCGACGGCTCGGACCCGGCCTGGTCCCCCTTGATTCCTTAAGAATCGCTGACTATGTTGCGGACACCATCAAAGGGACATGGCCGAACTTCGGGGGAATTTTTCGGCTTTACTCGGCAGTACTTGCCGGAAACTCCCTTCACTTCTCTCAAATCAACCTTCCGGGGATGTTGCGGGATGGGAAACATCATGCCTACGAAGTTGCTCTCTCTGATCGCTGCGGCTGCACTGCTCGCGGCCTGCAGCTCTGATCCCGAAACCACGGGAGACACGACCGGCGCCGGCGCTACGGCCTCGACGGGCACCACGGGTGCCGGCACCCAGGGCGTGACGAGCCAGGCGGTTGCCGGGCCGGCGGCCGGCTCACAAGAGGACCTGCTGGTCAATGTCGGCGACCGGGTGTTCTTCGGCTACGACCGCAGCGACTTGAGCGCGGCCGCGCAGGGCACGGTCGAGACGCTGGCGGCCTGGCTGAATACCTATCCGCAGGTGACCGTCACCGTCGAGGGCCATGCCGACGAGCGCGGCACGCGCGACTACAACTTGGCCTTGGGCGAGCGCCGCGCGAACGCGGTGCGCGATTTCCTGGTCGCGCTCGGCGTCGATCCCAATCGGATGAGCACCATCAGCTACGGCAAGGAGCGCCCCGCCGTGCTCGGCTCGAACGAGGAGGCCTGGGCGCAGAACCGGCGCGGCGTCTTCGTGGTCAACTGAGCTAACAAGCGGCGGTCCCCGCTCGACGCCGCCAGCGGGTGTCATATTTCCGTCAAGCTTGGTCTTTAGGTAGGATGGCCAGGCAGAACCGCCCCGTAGCAGGGGAGTCGGAACAGATGTCCGCAATCTCCGTCACACGCCCCTTCAGGCCTAAAGGCCGAATGCGCCGCTTCGCCGGTGCCTGCACGCTTGCGCTCGCGCTGATCCCGTTCGGCCTTTCGGAGGCTTTCGCACAGGATCTCCGGTCGCGGGTGGAGCGACTGCAGCAGGAGCTTCAGACGCTGCAGCGCGCGGTCTACGGCGGTCGCACCGGCAGCGCGTCTCAGGGTGGCGCGGCCGGCGGCGATCTGAACCGGCCCCAGGCCGCCCGCATCGAGCTTCGTCTCAACCAGCTCGAAACCGAGATCCGCAGCCTGACCGGTCAAGTCGAGGAGCTGACCTTCAACCTCGATCGCATGAGCCAGCGTTTCGAAGGCTTCGTGGTCACCGTCGATCAGCGTCTGCAGCGCCTGGAGCGGCCACCGGCGGCGACGCTCGGCGCGGCCGAGCCGCAGGCCGGCACGTTGGCGGGCCAAGTGTTGGGGGCGGGCCAAGCGTCGTCGGCGAGCCAAGCGTCGTCGGCGGGCCAGGCGCCAGCCTTGGGCCAGCAGATCCCGCAAGCCACGCAGCCGCAAGCCCAGAGCGGCGTTGTTTCTCAGCCGGCGACGTTCGACAGGGGCCCAAAGGTCATCGGCGCGGTGCCGGCAGCCAATCTCGAGACGCTGCGCCAAAGGGCCGCGCAGGGAACCCAAACGAGCGCGTCGTCATCGTCGCCCACGGCGGCGAGCCCTCAGCAGGGCCAAGTCGCTGCCGCGGCGACCCAGGAATTCGCCTCGCCGCAAGCGCAATACGACCATGCCTTCGGGCTGCTCAGCCAGGCCAACTATCCGGCCGCCGAATCGGCCCTGGCCTCGTTCCTCGAACGCTATCCGAGCGATCCCTTGGCCGGCAACGCGAAGTACTGGCTGGGCGAGACCCACTACGTCAGGGGGCAGTATCGCGAGGCGGCGGTGACCTTCGCCGAGGGCTATCAGAGCTATCCGAACAGCACCAAGGCGCCGGACAACTTGCTGAAGCTGGGTAAGTCGCTTTCGGCATTGGGTCAGACCCAGGATGCCTGCGGGACCCTGGCCGAGCTGTTGAGCCGCTACGCCGGCGCCGCACCCACCATCCTGCAGCAAGCCAAGCTCGAGCGGCAGAAGCTTTCTTGCCCCTGAGCCTGGAAGCCGCCGAGCGGAACGGTGACGGCAGGCCGTTCGGAGCGGCGGCTTTCGCCCGCCTCATGGAGAATCTGGGACCCTTCGAGCCGGCGCCGAGGCTGGCCGTCGGCGTCTCCGGCGGCGCCGACTCCCTGGCGCTCGCGCTGCTCCTCCAGGCCTGGGCGCGGGAGCGCGGCGGCGCCGTGACGGCGCTTACCGTCGACCACGGCCTGCGTCGGGGTTCGGGCGCCGAGGCGCGCCGGGTTGCCGCGATCATGGAGTCCCGGGGCGTCGTGCACCGCGTTCTGACGTGGCGCGGGCCCAAGCCCCAAGCGAACCGCCAAGCCGCTGCGCGCGAGGCCCGCTTTGGTTTGATGACGGCATGGTGCGGGCGAAAAGGCGTGCTGCACCTGGCCTTGGCCCATCATCTGGAGGATCAGGCGGAGACGCTGATGCTGCGCCTGGCCCGGGGCAGCGGGCTGGACGGCCTGGCGGCCATGGCGCCGGTCGTGGAGACGTCGGAGCTGCGCCTGCTTCGGCCCCTGCTTTCCGTCCCGAAGGCGCGCCTCGTCGCCTTCCTGCGGGCCCTGGGCCAGCCCTGGACCGAGGACCCGAGCAATCGAGACGAAGGCTTCGCGCGCGTGCGCATGCGTGCCCTGATGCCGGTCCTGGCCCGCGAAGGGGCGAGCGCCCCGCGGCTGGCCGCGGCGGCCGGTCACCTGGGCCGATCGCGCCAGGCGGTCGAGCAAGGCGTCGCCGCGCTCCTGGCTCGTAGCGTGGGCCTGCACCCGGCCGGTCATGCCTGGCTCGAGGTCGGTCCGCTCATCGCCGCGCCGGAGGAAATCAGCCTGCGCGCCTTGTCTCGGCTGCTGATGACGGTCGGCGGCAGCGCCTATCCGCCCCGCCTGGAGCGCTTGCGGCGGCTCTTCGGGCGCCTGAAAGAGGGGCCGGAACGGGCCGCGACCCTGGGCGGCTGCCGCATCCTGCCCCGCCACGGAAAGTTGTTGGTCGTCCGCGAGCCGGCGGCCGTGCCCGAGATCGAGATCGCTTGCGGGGAGCAACGGCATTGGGACGGCCGCTTCCGCATCGCCGTGGCGCGGCCGAGCGGGGTGCGGCCGGCGTCGTTCCGCCTGGGGCCCCTGGGCGCCGCCGGCTGGGCCGAAATCAAGGCACGAGGCGCCGCCGTCGAGGCGGCCGGCTGGCCCGCGGCCGCCCGCGCGGTTTGCCCCGCCTTGCGCGACGGCCGCGGCCTTGCTGCGGTGCCGTCGCTCGGTTTTTGGCGGAGTGCGGCCATCCGGCGGCGTGTAAGATTCTGTCGTTTCGCCCCGTTAACCACACTTGCGCCCGCCGGATTCACAGTTGCTTAGACGCGAAGGCACATTATCTCTAAACTACGCTCCGCAGGCTGCCGAAAGGCGGCCGGTTCGGGTTGACCGGGCGCGGGGCGGGATCAAGGGGACGAGGCCGACGGGAACGAGAAGGAACGGATGCCGTGAACTTCAGCCGTAACGCAGCGCTATGGATCATTATCGTTCTGCTGCTCTTTGCGCTGTTCAACCTGTTCCAGGGCTCGACCTCGCGCGGCCCGCAACAGCAGCTCGCCTTCTCCGACTTCATCGACCAGGTCGAGGGCGGCCAGATTCTCGAGGTCACGATCCAGGGCCAGCAGATCACCGGCCAGTTCCGCGACGGCCGGCAGTTCCAGACCTACGCACCGGACAACGCCAACCTGGTGCCCGATCTGCGCGCGGGCGGCGTGCGCATCAACGCGGCGCCGGTGGAAGAGGTCAATCCGCTGCTGTCGATCCTGATCTCCTGGTTCCCGATGCTGCTGCTGATCGGCGTGTGGATCTTCTTCATGCGCCAGATGCAGTCCGGCGGCGGCAAGGCCATGGGCTTCGGCAAGAGCCGGGCACGGCTGCTGACTGAGAAGGTCGGCCGGGTCACCTTCGACGACGTCGCCGGCATCGACGAGGCCAAGACCGAGCTTGAAGAGATCGTCGAGTATCTGCGCGATCCGCAGAAGTTCCAGCGCTTGGGTGGCAAGATCCCCAAGGGCTGTCTGCTGGTCGGGCCTCCGGGCACCGGTAAGACGCTGCTGGCGCGCGCGATCGCCGGCGAGGCGAACGTGCCCTTCTTCACCATCTCCGGCTCCGATTTCGTCGAGATGTTCGTCGGCGTCGGCGCGAGCCGCGTGCGCGACATGTTCGAGCAGGGCAAGAAGAACGCGCCCTGCATCATCTTCATCGACGAGATCGACGCCGTCGGCCGTCATCGCGGCGCCGGTCTCGGCGGCGGCAACGACGAGCGCGAGCAGACCCTGAACCAACTCCTGGTCGAGATGGACGGCTTCGAGGCCAACGAAGGCGTGATCCTGATCGCCGCGACCAACCGGCCCGACGTGCTCGATCCTGCGCTGCTGCGGCCCGGCCGCTTCGACCGTCAGGTCGTGGTGCCGAACCCCGACGTGCTGGGGCGCGAGAAGATCCTCAAGGTGCACATGCGCAAGGTGCCGCTGGCCCCGGACGTCGATGCCCGCGTGATCGCGCGCGGCACGCCGGGCTTCTCCGGCGCGGATCTCGCGAACCTGGTGAACGAGGCG